>JAUWYT010000199.1 GCA_030615705.1 Chloroflexota bacterium | reverse complement strand
TTGATTGGGAGACGGCACGGGCCTCCGACAGGGTGAACTCGCCATTCTCCGGGTCATGGTGAATGGTCCCCCCGTCATCAACCCAAAACTCCTTCGGTTTCTCCTCCTCTGTCCGTGGCCCGCTGCCCTCGCTCAGTGCCTTGGCAGCATTGATCAGACTGACAGCGTCATCAAACTGGCCCTGCTTGCCCTTTGTCGAGGCCGAAACCAGAAGAGCGTCTTTGTAGGTGTATTCGCCGTCACCGTCCGGAGCAACATCTATTCTCCCTGTTTCCTGGTCCACAAGGTAGCGCTTGGGATTTGGCTCGGATCTTTCAGTAGATGCCGTGCCAGATGTCTTGCCCGATACCTGCTCCTCACCGATGCCCAGCTCCGCCATTCTCTGTTTTCTCGCCCGGGTGGCCACCAACCTTTGGATTTCGGCCTCTGCCCTATCCTCATCATCCTTGGGAGAGCTGACGTAGAATAGGGGTTTCTGGCCTCCCTCATCGGGCGGATTGGGCTCATAGCGTACCGCACTGATACTGTACTTTTCCTTAGCCATCACTCACTTCCCTCCGCTCCCTCCGCAAGGGCTTCTTTGACAGCCTCTTTGACCGTTTCTCTCGTGTCCTCTTTTTTGCGGCCTCCTACAGGCTGTAGAACGATCTCAACGTTGTAGTCCGTAGTGAACCTGCGGTCGATACACTCGTAGACCCACTGGTCAAAGGACATCTCGCCATCTTTGATGAACCCGAAGCTTTTGGCCATGTTGAACATGGCAAAGGCCTCGGGCGGCAGGGTCAGCGTGTAGTCTATCATTCCATCTGAGGTCAACACCGGCTTGCCCATGGGTGCTTCCTTCTCCAGCAGACCGGCCTTTCTAGCTGCAGCAAGGGTATTGATATCGTCACGGATGAGACCACCATCGTCTACCAAAACTATCTTCTTCCCCGCCAGGGACTTGTCCTTGGCCTTCATCATGGAGAGCCGCCTGTATCCTGTCTCGGTGGCTTCTTCCTCATGGTCCGTCCCCTCAATGATCCACTTCACCGTGGCCTCCTTCCTGGGGTAGCACCTCCAAAAGGAAACGGGTAGCCGTACCTCCTCTCGAAGGTGCTACCCGTTTTTACTTTCTACTCGATATCTGACTGGATATCTAAGCAGACAATCTGATACCCTTATAGCCTATGCATTTTCTGGGCAGATGTCAACCGAAGCTGGCTTTTTTATATGTTCGCTTCCTGCCAGATAGTCTGCAGGTGCAGGTCTAAACGAAGCTATAATAACCGTACTCAGACCTGCACCTGCAGATAATCTGAAAAGGCGAGTAGCCATTTGACAAGAAGAACACAGTGGGGGAAAATAAGCAGAGGGGCGCTATGAACGGATGGGAAATCGCGGCCAATCTCACCGCCTTGATCTCCAGGCTGCCTATAGAAAGATTGTTGACCAGGGATCGCACCAAAGGCTTCGACGACTTTGAGCAGAGGCTCAAGGAAAAGGGCTTACTCCACCCCTCAACAGGGATCCAGACAGCGAGCGCCACCGCGACCAACCCCCTACCCGCCACCCAAACCCCGCCCCAAATCGCCCCTCAGGATGCCTCAGAGATATCTGAGGCGCCACCGGCTCCCACGCCACAGCAGCTACAAAAAAGTTCAAAAGGCAAAGAATGTCGCCCATGCACAGCTGATCATCTTGGGACGTGTGCCGGAATCCTCTCTGAAGCCGTAAGGTTCGCCCGCTCGGAGGGTATGGAAGGTAACGAGGTGCAAGAGAGGTTGGCCCTCTGCGCCCAAGAGATGAATGCCTGGGAAAGGTGGGATGCCGCGCCCAAATCCTTTGTTGAACTTTCAGATGAAGATAAGGGCTTCCTGCGGCGGTGGCTACCCAAAGGCAGAGGGTTTAGACATGAGGTGAACAGCATACAGAGTGTGGAGGATCTGGAAAAAGTTGCTGCCGATGCTCAGCGGTTGCATCTGGAAGCTAGGAAAGAGCTAAAAGCCCGGCGGCAATCGCCGCTGGCTGAAAGGTTCGAGACCGAGATGGGAGAGCATTTTGAGGAGGCGTCATGACTATAAGCCCACATGCCAGAGCCGTCCTGGAGCAGCCCATGACGACATCGGTCTGCCACGATTTCCGTGAGATCCGCAGCCGGGTCATGTATAAAGCCTGGGCCATAATGGAGGAGGAACAAGTTCCCTTCCAAGAAGCCGTTAAGCGGGCTTGGGACTGGGCAAAATCAGAATGCGCCAAAGTGGGCGCGATAGTATAGGGAGGCGAAATGGTCGAGCAAATCAAGGCCGAGAAGGCATCCGTTATCCATTCAGAGGATGGGCACCAAGTGGGGATGGTTACCCTCTGGGGGGACGGACATGTGACGGTGTGCGCCTCCGAGCCAGGCAGGGAGCAGGGGACCTGCTACACATCGAAGAGACCGGAGGGCAAAACGCTCTACTACATGGCGCTGGCCTGGTTTTCCGGGATGGGGCACGAGGTGCATGGCGTCGAAGCCGAATAGATGCCCCAAGTGCGGTGGGCCCCTGGATAGAAAAGGATGCTGCCCCAAATGCCAGATCTGCATGCTGTGAACAAGCGCTACGTACTGCTCGTTTCAAAGGAATGCGAGCACTGTGAGGAGGCAAAGAAAGAGTTCGCCAGCAAGTACTTTGGCTATGGCGAGGTAATCGATATCGACAGCCTCGAGGGGCAGAAGCTAGTCAGGGATCATCAAGTGACATATGTCCCGCTAGAATTGGAGCTGGAGAGTGACGCTTCATGAAGGGGAAAGCAGTACCCTGGAAAGCAACGGCCTTGAGCCGATACGTTGTTCCCGATGTGGCAGGTTCCAGGGCTATGCGGCAATCGCCGATGGCATAGTGCTGCTGCTCTGCAAGAACTGCAAGAACTGGATTATCATCGCTGAGGGAGAGGTGGGAAGTAACTTGACGAGCCAAGAAATATATGCTATGTTACCTACTAGAGGACAGAAGGCCTAAGAGCCACTTACAGGACAGATGGCCAGGAGCCACGGATCTACCGTGGCTTTTTTTGTTTATAGGAGACATGGAGCAGACACTCGAATATTTACATCCCTTGACTGAGTATCTCAGGGCCAGGGAGCTCCTCCGCCAGGGAGAGACAGTGGCGGCAGCCGAGGCCATAGAGCGGGCCTTTGGCAGCGAGGAGCCAAATTCTTTCCTGCGCCAAAATGTGGACACAGCACTCGACGAGAAAAGTCCAGCAGGCAATGTCCTGCTTGACGGAATATATGGGGAGATGAAGTGGATACAACGGCAGACCGCAGCGCCGAGAAAACGCCGAAGTTGAGAAGCATCCCCGGTGATCCGCTGTGCCAGAATATCTTGCCTCTAACCGATTGGCTTGAGACACTGGGGGAGGACGTTGACTGCCAATCATGTGACCTGGCCACCATAGCGCCCTGGTATCGGGACCTGCTGCAAAAGAACGGATACCCGGAGTTGGCAGCCAAGATTCAGGCATTGGCCGATGGCGAACCTACCAATGCGGAGGTAGCTCGCGTTCTCGACGAGGTGAAAGAAAGCGTTAAAGATGGCGAAGTAGAGCAGGAGCTCGTGCTCTATGACTGCATGATGCAGAAATATAAAGAGGAGGAGGTCTAAAGATGTCGTCACCCTTAATTGCAGGCCGCAAGACCAAGCTTTCGGGCAAGCGCTTTGCCCGGGCACTTCTCGGCTTCAAGGCCAGGAGAGCTGACCACCGCAACCTGTGCATCGCCGGAAAGCTAAAGGGCCAGAAGCATCCTAAGGCTCCCGCTGGCGCCGGAGGCATGCGCAACAAGGCCTGGCAGGCAGCGTTCAGTAAGGCCGCGGCTGACTGCAAGTGATGACCAGCACCCGCTGATCACAGTAATGGAGGAGTGCTTCCCGGAAAGTGTAGCCTTGGTGGACCCACGTATTCCACCAAGGCTACTGCCTATTTTGGGAGCGTTGGCCCCGTAGTGAACGAAGCAGGGCTTTCATATCGGCTTCCTGCCCCAGGCGTTCTTCTGCCTTCCTAAAGCAGTCTAGACAGCCCTGCACTTTCCCGGAGGCCCGGAGTCTCAGCGTCTCCTGGCCACAAGAAGGGCAGGGCACCCCTGCCGCACGTTCAAAATCATCTCTGTTCATCGCACACTTCTACAGTCAATCAAGCAAACTCCGGGTGCGCTGCCCTAACCGGGTCTTTCCAGGCACCTATTTCGGCTTTGCCCTTGTCAGTCAGTCGGTAGAACACCCGCGGCTTCAAGAAGTCGTAAATAGCCGGCTCACGCTTATCTGTGGATTCCACCAGGTCAAGCAGTTTGAACCAGTGGAAATACTTGGCGAAGCTCGAGTAGTTTGGTCTCCTGAGAGGCATATCCCCAGCTATAATCCGTTCAGCGTTCAGACGCTCTATCTCCTGGCTCAGA
>JAUWYT010000012.1 GCA_030615705.1 Chloroflexota bacterium | reverse complement strand
AGACAGGCATGATAAAGGCCTCCTGCCGCATGACAGAGAGGCTACCGGAGCAAGGTGGCGACATCTTCCTCATCACCGAGGCCTCCGTCGTCGCCTTCATAAAGGCACACACCCACCAGATCAACCTGCGAAAGGTAGATCCGCTGTGGTTTCTGGACCTGGTGCATCACCAGCTAGCGCTCGTCCCTTCCCGAAATGGTCGCCGCAACGGCGACAGCCTTGAACCCCAAGAAAAAGAGGAATGCCATGGAGACAAATGATAACCCTCTGGTTGCCATCACCATGCGGTTCCAGGACGGGTGCCAGCTCGGTCTGCGAATGGACCACCCTGTACCCCAGGTCAAGGCTATGGAGGCACTGGGGCAATTCGCCTCCACGGTCGGGACGGAGCTGGACATAACCCTGCCGCCCAAGCAGCCCGTGGAACTGGTGGTCAAAGTCATCGACAGCTTTCTTGCACACTGGCACCCTGGTACTTCGCATGACATTGCCTGGGCTGTCCTCAATGCGGTAGTTATACCGGAGCCCGCGCTGGTGACAGCGCTGAACAACACCGTGGCAAACCTTGATGACTTCCTTGATCCCAATGGTGAGTTTGAAGTTAGCGAAGCAGGACTACGCTCTATCGTCAGGGAATTAAGAGCCGCCCTCGTAGCGCCAGAGAGCCACTGAATACTCTTTAGGGAGTGCCCAATATGAACTTGATGATACCAGGCAGAACAACAGTGATAATGAAACTGAAAGCTACTGGCACCCTCAAAGAGTTTGAGCAAGGGGTTCCAGTACAGCGAGAGAGCCAACCTATCTTTGTCTGTATCGATTGCGGCCACCGAACTGAAGACGTTGCGGATATGTGTGCTCATCAAAACAATCACCCTAAGCTATCATTATGTAAACGTCTGCGAAGGTGGTGTGCATTACACCGACTATGAATGAGCAGTGGCGCACCTTCCGAGGCGACAAGTGGACCCAGGCCTATGGCTCGCGGATCCCGGTGGGGATCCAGGTCCGGGTCCTGCGCTTCTACCCGCGGCGGCGCGTCATGGTCGAGTACAACGGAGAGCCGATCCTGACCATGCTCTGGTGCCTGAGAAAGTGAGGGCGCACAATTGCCTGAAAGAGAGCCGGACGTCCATTACACACGTGACGGCAAGATAGCCCGGAATTACGGCGACGGGGAGATGCTCCTCGGCACGTTGGAACGCGGTTGGGTGTACACCTCGGTCAGGGAGGCATTCTCCTGGCTTCCGCCGGCGGTACCGCCTCGCCTATCGGAACAGAGGGACGCGGGTCCACAACCTCCCTCTGGCAATCGGTGTGCAAGCTGCGTCTTCCAGGAGCCCGAGTGGAGCCAGGGACACGCCAATTGCTCCCACTCCTGGCTCCATGACCACGACGATGACTGCCGTGCCTACCATTCCAAAGCAGAGGTTATCAGCCAAAACCCCGGCTACGCCCAATTCTGTCCCGTCACTAAGTCCCAGGATTGGCCCGAGGAGCTGGTGGACGTCTTCCCTGGCTGGAAGAGGTGGGATGACCTGCACCCGTCCTGCAATTTCCCCAGCCATTACTGCGCCATGCTGAACCTGCCTGGGTGGTACTCCCACCCAGCAGTCCAGGCTATGTACCAGGCTGTCGACCGGGAGAGGTTCCGCCGTTTCTACCAATGGGCGAAGCTGGCCTTGGACAAGGAGACACAGGTCGAAAGATCACGCAAGCCACGAGCCAGCAAGGTCCAGGCGCCTCCTGAACCCTCCCCCATACGCTCCTTCTACAGAAAACGGAGATAGTGGACATGATTAGCTTCAAGGTAAAGCCGCACAGTCTATTACTTGAAACGATTGTGGAGGTCTGGCGGGACGGAGAATTCGTTGCCGCTATCTATGGCCATGAGGATGGAGTAAGGCTTGTGAGCAAGTACCTAGACAGCGTGCATGAGGAGACTGGCAAACCGCCATCGGTGGTGGTGAAGCTCAAGGAGATGGATACTCTGTGAGGAGTATACAATGCGACCAAAGCTCGTAAATAGAGCAAAGTTGCCCTATTACTTCAGGGATCTGGATCGAGGCCTCCTAGAGGGTGTCAACCTGTGCGAAGGGTGTCCCTATCACTATTACTGCTGTCACTGGGGCACCACCTACTGGGCACCAGGAGAGGCGGAGCGGGTGGCTCAGGCAACTGGAAGGCCAGTAGGGAACTTCACCTACGGTAGAGAGAATACAGGCATCGCTAAGGGATTCTATGAGGGGCTGAACCCATGCCAGTTCCTCGGCCCTGATAAGCAGTGCACAATATACAGTCTGCGGCCCGTTGCGTGTCGCCGAGGCATCTGCACCCACGCCTACAAACAGTACCAGTCATGGAAAAGAGCCCATGTCACGCGCCCGGGGGCTGAGTCGTAATTCTAGCTGGGAGGCAATCTATGGTTGCCGATGAAATGAACAGAAGAACATCAAAGGCTGGGACCATCATTTTACACAGACAGGGAACCTTCCAGAACGACCCCTTCCTCCTGGGCTTGACCACGGAGGGGGCAAGGTGGTGGGGAAAGGCAGCCACTGACACCCTGGTGGTAGCCGCAGTGCTCCGCAAACAGGCCCCCACCTGGGCTGCCTATTACGAGGATCCTTATTGGGGCCCCGAAAGAGTCGCAACATTAGGCAACAAGCTCCCCTAGGAGGCCGCCAGGCGGTTATTCCCAGGAAAGCCCTGGTGCGACTTGCCGTACAGGCACTAAGAGGGAGGTAGGGTCCATGGAAGTGAATGTAATGATCCACTGTGACAATATCTCCGAAGAGGAACTGCTGCTGATGCTCCAAGCAGTTCGGACCGCAGAGCAGACCCATTTCAAAGAGAAGACCCTCGCCATCTTCATCCAGACAAACCCTAGAATCTCGGTAGAAGAGGCCCAAAAGCTCCTGCGCCGGATCCAGCCACCTTTTGCTATCAACACGACCATCGATAAGCTATAGGAGGGCAGAGATGATTGAGGGCCCACCAATGACATCCTGGCCTGAAACCTACTGGGAGCGCATATGGTAACGCAGATAGAGCAAGTCCGGGAAGTGCTAAAGGCCTTCGGGTTCAAGGAGTCCGACCTGGCCCGGGCCATGCGCGTGGCGCCGTTCACGGTTTCCAGGTGGTTGAGCGGACGGACCAGACCGGTGGGGCTGCACCGGGATGTAATCAACGCGCTCTACCTAGCAACCAAGAAGCTCAGGGAAGACCCTGAGAGAAGGAACGAGGTTGCTGGCAGGGTGCGGCTGGGCATCGGCTCGTTGATTCACTATGGACTAAAGCTGTGACAGAGAGAGACCATGAGTGAGTATATCGTCCGGCATTGCGTTACTTCGTCCCTGCGAAAGGCGCCGCATTCCGATCTCGTGCGCATGGCACGGCTAGCTGAAACCCGTTTGCTGGTGGCTGGGTGGAACGCTAATCGGTGGCGAGCCATTATTTATTCAACTGCCCCCTATCGTGTGGTCCTTCACATAATAAATGGGGTTGACTTTGGTTTCCGCACTGAGCGTTGGGCAAAGAAGCGTTTTTACGTCGGTGCTGCCATGGCAGACTTGAGGCAAGGTGAGGCCTTTCTCAAGGCCCTAGAGCTAGGGCACAAGGTGCGCTTTACCAGGGTGCCCTTTACCCCTGAAGAGGACGCTACGATCCGCCAAATGGTCAGCGACGGACTCACCTACAAAGAGATCGGCACGCGACTCGAGCGAAACCTACAATCCATCTGGGCCCGTGGATATCAGGTCTTGGGAATCAGAAGGCGCCGGTTATCTCCAAGGAAAATGCCGTAACGGTAATCGTCGCAACCCGTAGGGTGAGCAGCAGCCGGAATTCGTCAAAAGGCCGTGTTGAGTAGCCTTCTGAGGCTTTCTCGACTACAATTAAGACACTCTTGCAGGAGTATCCGATGACTGAGCCTATCCCGGTAACCCAACTGTCCATCGGTTGCCAGAGCCCATGGGCGATAGTCCACGCAGCGTGCCCCCAGGGTCCGATCTTTCAAGCCTGGGATGGTAAGACCATCTTCTGCCCCTGCGCGTGCCATGTGGACCGGAACCCCGACCAAATACCTGAGGAGATCGCCAAGGCCGACACGGAGCTTACCCGGACTTCCGACCTCGTGCTCCGCCCTGGTTTAGAGCCTCGGGAGCACGGGTTTATCAAGTCTGTCCTGGAGCTCCGGGCCGCCTTATATGAGGCTGGTATCTTGGGAGAGGACCCAATCCGATGCTACCTAGAAGCCACAGGGCAGTTGTGTCATGACTTTGATGTCGATGACCATGAAGTCCTGTACCAAGGAGAGTCATGACTGATGAAGTGGCATTCACCAGATACAAGCGGTTCACGAATGAGGCAATCGACACGGAGTACAACGCCATGAATCTAGTCGATGACTTCACGGATGGTTCTGGCAAGGAGGCTTCCCTGTGGCTAGTCGCGGATTGGCTCAGGCAGGAAGCGACAAGGTCTCGCGGCACTTTTGCGGGTGGGACACGTATGCTGGCTGCCCGACTAGAGCATGAACTTCGATTGCAGCGCGTAGAACGCCCAAATAAAGCCTGAAAGTAACCAACATTCTTCCTGAGTGTCGGACACAGGAGGTCTGGAGATAGACCATGAGTGACCAGTACGGCCATGGCCAAGAGTGGTGTCTAATCAAGATAGAGCACGAGAAGGGCACCTTCTACATGAGTGTGGAGAGCGGCGATCTGTGGTGGGTGTACCAGATCGCTCTTCTCCTGCTTCGTGAGGCAAAGATGTCGCCGCCCAGGTCGATGACGTCTCTCCGTATGTACTCGGAGGGTGGGGACAACACAATCTCGATCTACAGGGATCGTGACGGCGAAGGCACCAGGCTGCCCGGCAGCTCCGAGCGCTGGGTGTCTATGGCAGGAAAGGGGTGGTGGGAGGCCGCTGGCCAGTTGGCTCAATACGAAGGCTTGAAGATCATGGCGGATGCCTGGGTAGAGCAAGAGTGGAGCCGCTTGGAAGGTGGTAATCCAAAAGGGTAGCCACTCTGAGGGGAGTATCCGGGCGGGAGGCGTATGGCTAGGAGCAAGGTAATCGTCGGTGAACCGACGTGGGCCCTCAAAGACCCTGTCCTTGGTGCCAAAGTCTACAGGTGCTCCTTGTGCGGGACAGATATGTGGCTAGGGCCAACATGCCAGAGCATGATAAGTGATGGCGACAGTCTCCAGTGTAGACCGTGCGCGATCAAAGATATCACTGAAGAAGCCGAAGTAATTATTGCCCCCGGCGTGCTCGCTGAACTTAGAAGACATCTTGGAAGACACGTCACTGAGCGAGAAGCGCGAAGATACGTCGAGCGCATCATGAGGAGACAGGATTGAGGTGTCAAAATGGCAACAAGACGTGTGTACTACATGGTCGGTCTGAATGATGCGGACACCTGGGGGATCCTGGAGATCGGTCAGGAGGCACTTGCCTATTTTACCGTCATAACAATGACGCCAACGTACCGTGGACCGTTCGACACCCGAGAAGAGGCCATCAAGCGCGAACACGACATTTGGCGCGACCTTGATGCGGAGTTGGTCCTCTTGGTCAGAGCCGATGGTATAGGGTACCTCCCGTCCTCCCGATACCCGGGCGCCCATAGCGGAAACCGTAAGGAGGCGAATGATGAACGAAGAGCGACTATCCAGGATTGAGATAGCCTTGGCAATGACCGACTGCTCTCCTGAGCAACACCTCGCAGGTATTCCTTGCGTCATTGAGGATGCTGGTTGGCTTTGCGGCGAGCTACGCAAAGCATGGGCAGAGAACAAGCGGAAGGATGCGGCGTGGCGGGAGTGGACACGGAAACTACTCTTAGGTATGCCCCTGACAAACATCGGCCCTGGGTCAATGCCAGAAGGGACAATGGTGCGTTGGATGCCCGCAGAGGAGTGGGAGGAGGCTCTTCGCCTGTAGGTGTGGCGTAGAGTTCCGCAGCCACGCAACCCTACCATCTACGATCAGAGGAGGGATGATGAAAACCGAAGTTTGCGATGGGTGCAGACACATACAAATTCGCTTCCTGGGAAAGACTCCGTGGTGTAACAAGTGGGACTTGCCTATGACTGTTCGGTCCGTTGCCTGTTCGGCTAGAGAGCCGGGCGGTAAGGTCCTTACAGAAGTGCGGTAGGACTAGATACTCTCAGGAGAGTATCACTGAGAGGTGTGCATCATGAGTCCGAGAAAGGGTCGGTGGGTCAAGCCTCGGTGGGTGCAGGCCACAAACTCATTACCGCCCCAGGACAGGCCCCGACGTAGGCGGAAGGTCAAGCACCATGGAAAGAGGCGGAATCGCTCAAACCACAGTAAGTGACTGGATACTCTTCCCAGAGTATCGACGCAGAGGCCATGTCACACTCCGAGGGGCTGAATCGTAAATCTAGGTGGTGGACGTTTGTCCTGGATGCCAAACTCAAAGGAGGTGTAGATGTCAAACGGAAACGGAGCCAAGCTCCCCAAGAACTTAGAGCCAATAGCCAGGCGACTCCGGCGTCTGACGCCACTCGAATTCTCCAAGCTCGCGGCTGTCTTTGGGCCACCTCCCAAGCCCATTGCCCAGCCCAAGCCAATCAAGAGTTGGGGCGTCCTGCCCAAAGAGGGGATCATCGTCGTCACTGGGGAGGTCGGCGAAGGGAAGTCCGCGACCGCCTGGTGGCTGGCTGAGAAGCTACACAAACAGGGTAGGCGGGTAGCCTGCTACGCCTTCACCCGGCAGGCCAAGCGGGCCCTGCCAAAGTGGGTTGTCAAGACAGCCAACACGGTCCGGGACGTGGCTAGGCTCAAGCCATGTGTAGTGGTCGTAGACGAGACAGCAATCAACGCCAACGCCCGGAGGGCCATGAGCGAGGGTAACGTAGACTGGACGAAGCTCGCGGCCATCGTGCGGCACAAGGGCCATCTCCTGATCTACATCGCCCAGCATGCCAGGCAGGTGGATCCCGCACTCATCACTGGTGCCAATCTGGTGGTGATGAAGCGGCCGTCGCAGCTCCACCTGCGTTTCAGCCGACCGGAGCTCCGTCCAGAGCTTGAGAGGGCCTTCGAGGCTTTCGACAAGATCCGTGGCGACCAGGCCCGCAAGAAGAAGGCATACGTCGTCGACTACAGATGGGCCAGGGAGGGCATGCTGTCCAACGGACTCCCGACCTTCTGGAGTGACAAGCTCTCGAGGGCGTTTGCGGCCGTGGACTTCGACGATACGAACGGCCCTCAGCCGACCACCCGTGGGACTGGATATCGACCGAGAAGGAGGAACCCGTGAGCAGGCCCATCACCCAGGAAGAGACCCGGGAATTTCTCGGGCGCCTATGCGAGAGCGCCCGGCCGTCGGCAACAGAGTCAAATGCGATCCCTGTCTTCTCCGAACAACAAGACGAGGATGGTTTTACCGTCCTGGCGGTCGACTTCGGAATGGACACGGATGAACTTAGCCCTTTTGGCTGCCTTCACCTCTACTTTGACGGAGACCGATTCGCCTACGGCTTCACGGTCCAACCTGAGCCATGCTTGTCATTGCGAAGCAGCAATGGCGACCAGGAAGAGGAGCAACCAGGGCTGACACACAGAGAGGAGGCCGCGTGAACAAGCTACCGCCACATGAGCCTCCCCCGGCCTGGGACAGTTACGGGATCCGCCTCAATTGCCCCCATTGCTCCTACGAGACCAACGACCAGGCGGCATACGAGGCCCACCTGACACGCCACAGCCAGGTAAACCCAAGCCCGACGCCGCCGCCAGGCCCCACCATGACTGCGGACGAGTTGGCCTCCCTTCTCGTGCGCCAGTTCCGGGTTTACATGGAGCATACAACCTGGCCAAACAATGATGAGGAACTCGAGCGTCTGGCCCAGCACCTTGCGAGAAACCTCTTGATGGCCCACGAGGTGATCCTAAAGAGAGTAGCCGCCTATATTAGAAAAACACATCAGCAAAGGAGGGAAACATGACCACAGCTACCAGAGAAAGGAAGATAGCAGTCGACAAGCTCAGACCGAACCCCTACCAGCCCAGGGCCGTCCTGGATGAGGCCTACATCAGGGAGTTGGCGGACAGCATCGGAGATCCAAAGATCGGCCTTCTCCAGAATCCCCTGGTTCGTCCAGGCAAGAAGAAGGGGGAATTTGAGATGGCCTTCGGCCACCTGCGGGTGGAGGCCATAAAGGTGCTGATCCAGGAAGGCAAGTGGGAGGGGGGAGTGCCGGTGGAATCCCGGGATCTCACCGATGCCGACATGGCCATCATCGCTCTCACAGAAAACGTTAAGCGCAAGAACCTTGCCCCCATCGAGGAGTACCGGGCCTGGAAGAGGGCCCTGGAGATCGAGGGTATGACGGTCGGCTCCCTGGCCGCCTCCCTTCACCTCGACCACTCCACCGTCTCGAATAACCTTCGCCTCCTGGACCTCCCCGCCGTTGTTCTGGAGAAGCTGGACACCGGTGAGCTGTCCCCCAGGGCCGCCAGGGAGTTCCTGGTGCTCCTGAACCTCGATCATGCCCACGTGGATATCATGGAGCAGATCGTCAAGGACATAACGCTGACCAGCCTCGGTCGCGCTCCCGACTGGCGGGGGCCCAACATCCGTCACCTGATCCATGAGGCCGTCACTGGCCGCTTTCAGGAACACTGGCGGCCCCTGGCTGACGTCACGGGGGATCAGGATGAACGCGGGTTCACAGGCCCAGCTATCGGCAGGAGACCAACCTTCGACGTCGCGGCCTTCAAAGCCCAGTTCCCCATGAGCTTCCATCAGATCCCTCTCCTTCAGGGAGAGGGAACCAGGACATGGACCTGCGACTCCAAAGAGTGGCGCCGCTGGCAGACCGCAGCCACCCGGGCGCAGAACAAGGAGGCTGAGGCGACGGGCACACCGGCGCCAGGAGCCAAGCCCAGCGAGCGAGACGCAGTCCTTGCCTGCGACCCTATGGTGAAGAACATCGTGGGGGTTTCCGCGGAAACCATCACCCAGGAGGTAGCGGGACGCCTAGAGCCGCCCTCCCTTGGAGAGGCCCGTGAACTCGCCAATGACATCCACGAGTACACGGACGCGGAAGACGCCGATGGCGCAGAGAAGGTCGCCAAAGGCTTCCAGCGCGTCGGTGAGCTCATAGCCACCGCCCTCAAGGCGAAGCCAACACAGCCGGACAAGCTGCTTGAGGACACGTACATCCAGGACGTCCACGAGCGCCTCCACCTCAGCGAGGCCGGCATCAGCCAGGAGGATACTTCCTCCATCATCACCACCCTGGTGGATAACTTCAAGCAGGACGTCGCCGAGGCTGCCGCCCAACCAACTGCGAGGAAGCTGACAGAGGAGCAGGAGGCACTTCTCGGAACCAGGACCCAGATCCACAAGGACTACTCCGCCATAAAGGGCTGGAAGCACGCCATCAATGGCAACAGCTACTCCCAGAGAAGCCTGCCGTCCTATTTCCAGGACCGGCAGGCTTGTCTCAAGACCTGCACCACCGGCGCCGTATGGATCAAGACCAGGTTCGAGGCCGCCTTCATCGCCTGCACGAACGAGGAGTGCTTCAAGGAGAAGCTCGAGAACGGGCTCAAGGCCCTCAAGGAGAAGATCCAGCGACGTCGTGGCCAGATCACCCAGGAGGACCGGGCGCTGTGCGTCGCCCTTGCGGCGCAGCCGATACCGATACCTCAGACGTTCGCTACGGTGCTGTTGGCCCACATTGGAATCCGAAAGGACACCCCCGATGGCCTGACCTACCAGGAGAGCCAGGAGTTCTCCTATGTGCCGGCGTGCATCGAGAAGGTCGTTGACCTCCTTGGGCTGAAGGATGGGGGTGGCTATGAGATCATCCCGAGGGAACGAGCTCTATCCGCCATAGGCAAAGCCGAGGACGTCGTGGCGACGGAGGTCGTCGCCAACCTCCTGGTCTACGGGCTGCGGGCCCACGACCCCAAGGCCGTGAAAACCCTCACGGATAGCCTGAGCAAGGAGGCTGCCCCACCCAAGGCTGTGAAGGCCCCCACAGATAGCCCGGGCAAGGAGGCTGTCCCGAGCAAGGTTCGCATCCTGGCATTGCACGAACAAGGCCTTAGCACACGGCACATAGCCAGTGAGGTGGGTGTCCGCCATTCCTACGTGGACAAGATCCTCAAACAGGCGCGTGAAAGAAACCCCACGCAGGTAAGGGGCGCGTCTGGCAGGCAACCCCAATAGAGCGACGTCGCTCTCAATCATGTCCTTGTCCCGCCGGGGTGTTTTGGCGCGGCTACACCCGCCGTTTGGCCCCGGCGGGCAGGGGCACCAGAAGGGCAGTGCAACCATGGACACCAGAGAGCTTGCGCACAGACTTGTAGAACAGGCGAAGCGCCTCACCCATTTCGCCCGGATCCTCAACAGGGGGCAGAACCATCGCACCGAGAATGCGGTGCGCACCCTGCTTGCGCGTGAGGCCTCCCTGCTCATGACCCGCGCCACCGGGAAGGGAGGAACGATGTCTAGCATCCATTTCACTAACGTAGAAGAGTTCCTTGCGGAGATCGCCAAAGACAAGGATCTCGTCGACCGCGGCATCGTGCGGATAACCAGGAGTTATTGCCGTACCGGTCACAACGGGCTCTTTCTCGCCCTCGACGTCATCGCCACCGCCAAGGTCGGGGAGGACGTCGTCGTCCTGACCCGCCATTGCGGCCAGTTCATGCAGAACCCCCACTTTCCCAAAGACATCCACCCTGGTCAAGAGAGCGCCCAAAGCGCCGCCGACAGTGCCATCGAGGCCTTGGAAAAGGGTTGCGCCGAGCTCGGCCTGGAGACCAGGGCGGGGGCCTTTATGGAAGCGTGATCCCCTGGCCACAGATAGTAAGGTCATGGGCATCAGCTTGTAATGCCCCACCCCCCTTGACGAGGGTCGTCACCCCGTGGTACATTCTCCCCGTTATGCCAAGCATACCCAAAGCCGTCCTGGTCTATGAGCACTTCTGCCAAAAGTGCGGCCACGCCTGGGAAAGCCCGGCGTCCAAGCCCAGACAGTGTCCGAACCGCGACTGCTATTCCCGTTGTTGGGACAAGCCAGGCCCATTCACGGTTTCTCTGGATGGCAGCCGCCCACAACAAGTAAAGGATTCTCGAGCTAGGAAGAGTACAGCCCAACATACAGGATAAGGGGGTCGTAGTGCCACGCATGCGAATGCTTGCTGGAGTGGCCTAATGCTCCGGAGCAATACCCTGGCCTACATTACGGGTTGGCCCTTGGAGTTATTCCAATGAGCTCCCGTAAAGGGCGCATGCTGCCTAGCAACCTCTCCAGGTCCCAGGCGTTCTCCGGGTTGCCGCTCGCCGCCAAGGCCCTCTACCCCCTGCTGATCGCCAACGCCGATGACCAGGGCCGCCTGTCTGCTGACCCACAAATGCTGAAGTGGAACGTATGCCCTAATGTAGAGGAGATCACCATCGGTGATATCCCGCACTTCCTCGAGGCCATGGAGTACCAGGCCTTGGTTAGTGTCTATCGAGATGCCGTGCAACCCGTCCTACAACTCCGCCAGTGGTGGGAAGACCAGTCAGCCATGCAGTGGGCCTATCCTAGCGATTACCTACCCCCTGATGGGTGGAATGATAGGTTGCGCTTCCGCAACCAGGGGCGCGTTATCACCATCAACTGGCCCCATAAAGCCGACGGCACTCAGGGCCTTCCACTACTAGAGATCGCCAACCAGCTTACCTTCTCCAGATCCTTAAGCGTTGCCGTACAAAAGGCCCTTGGGCGTCCTGCCACAGACGCCATAGCGGTTCCCCAACAAGAGCCTGCTACTCCTTCTACAAAGGGAACTTTCAGAGCATGATGCAGGCGTTAGGTAAAGGCTTACCTATCGCCTTAGGCAACCCTTTACCTAAAGCGTTGCCCAAAGATCCCACTCGAGATCCGGCTACGGAATCTTTTACCTAACGCTTTAGCTAAACCTTTGCCCTAGCTATAATAGGAATAGGAATAGGAATAGCAATAGGAACCCCCTCACTTACGTTCGGGGGGGATATACAAGGGGGGGGTTAGGTAAGCCTTTAGCTTTAGGGACAAGGAGTTCACCCGATGGAATATCAATCAATGGGGATGGGTGTACAAATAGAAACCAGAACATGCCGAGGATGCCTGCGAGAATTTGAGGCTCGAATGGCAACCGTTATGGGGCACAGCTTCGGGCCCACATTATGTTTGGAATGTGCAGCCAAGCAGGAGGACGAGGAGAGCCAACGGCAAGAGCGAGAAAGACTCCGGGGCGGCATCCGGAAACACTGGATGGAAGAATGTGGCCTGCATCCAAACTACTGGGACGCAACGTTTGACTCGTGGGAGCCACGCCAGCAACTACGGGAGAAGGTTGCCGTATGTCTAGCATACGCCGAGAGCTTTCCCGTGAACAGTATCCCGTTCAGGCACCCGAGCTTATGGCTTTACTCTGAGAAAAGCGGCCTCGGGAAGACGCACTTAGCGGCAGCCGTGATTCAACGGATCATCAGTCGTTGGAGCGGAGACCCAGAGGGAGCGCGGTGCCCGGTCCGTTACGAGACTGGCCCCAGCCTACAGATGCGGGTGAGACGATCCTATAAGCCACCACGGGACCCGGACGCCTGGCAGGAGGCAGAGGCTGACATTTATGCGGAACTCAGGGGTGTCCCCCTGCTGGTCCTGGACGACGTAGGCGATCCCCAAAAGGAGGCGGCATCAGACCATAGCCGCCGGGTGTACTTCCACATAATAGACCAACGGTACTCAGATGGTCTCCCTATATTCATGTGCTCCAACGTAGACATGCGCAGCCTTGAGAAAGTGATGGGCGCAGCGACGGTTGACCGGCTCAGGGAGATGGTCCGAGTCGGCCACCAGTTGAGTGCAGACAAGAGCTACCGGGACGTGATAAGGGATCGTAAC
>JAUWYT010000171.1 GCA_030615705.1 Chloroflexota bacterium | reverse complement strand
GCTGCCACCCGTGCCGGGATGCCGATAGACCGGGCCATCACGGCCATGGCTGAAGCGTAATACTCGCAGTAACCCTCTCGCACGTCGAAAAGGAAGTAATCTACGCCGTCCTGGCCCTCAGATGGCGCTTCGATCAGCTCGTTGTACTTTATCTCTCGCAAGTAGCTCTCCAGGGCCTTGGCTCTGTCGTAGACATTGTTGTAACGTCGTAATCTCAAATTGGACTTGGACAAATATGTAATGTAATCGTCTCGTTGTTGGTCAATGTAGGCTATCGGGACGCCGAAAAAGTGCTCACCGGTAATCGCTTCCGCCTGATTGCACACGCGCGATGGTAGGCTCGGTGGCAACTGGAGATAGCGGTCGAGGATCCAATCTGGATAGTCATCCCCTGCTGCACGCAGGCTGTCCTCGTCGGCACCGGAGAGGGAAGAGATGACGGTATAGCTCTGGCCCTGCTTCAGGCGGGAACGGCTATAAAGCATCGAAACGGGGGTAATCACCCCCTCTTTCCCGGCCATATAGGACCCGGCCTCCTGGCTTGGTGGAAGAGAGGGTACGTAACTCACTACCGCCCAGGCCGGCAGATTCACCCGGCGAGGCTGAGCGGCAGCAAAGAGCAAGGTCCTTCCGGGTAGAAATGTGGTGATGGTTTGAGTGACCTCCTGGCGCATCTCATATTCAGGCAGTGCTAAAGAAGAATCGTTGGCTTCCAGGCTAATACTTTCTTTGTCGTTATTGAGCCAGCCAGAGCCGGTGTACTGGTCGTAGACGGCTGCACGCCAATATCGTCCCGCTGGGGCCTGCACATCCATCACGGCTGCCTCGCTGAGGTGGACGGGCCCTGTCAGGCCCAGCGAATTGCCGAAGGGGTTGGGATAGACCTTGCCATAATACGTGACAGCAGAGAAGAGGCGATTCCAATTGTCTTGCACCTTCTGCCAGGGTTTCTCCAGATACGACCCTACGTCGGAGAGCCGCTGGCTAGCGGCAGTACTGGGCGCTAGCCAGGCGAAGGTGATAACCACGATGGAAAAGATGGTCCCGGCCCGAAGGAAGGCTACGCCGATATCAGAGCTGTAGTTGACCCTGGCCGTTCGCCACTCTCGCTTTCGAGTCAGGAGGTTGGAGTGCATCACCACGAGTAGCGCGAAGAAAAGATAGGCCACCACGTACAACTCTAACTGTGGGGAAGCATAGTAGAGATTCCACAGCAAGACCAGGCCACAGGGGACGACTGATTCCCAGGCCTTATGCTCGCGGAAACTATACCAGGCGGAAAGATAGCCCGCTAGCCAAAGGATCAGGGCCAGGAATAGGACAAACATGAGATTATCGCTGCTGGTGCCGCCGTGCAGCGCTGTCCGCAGCCACGCGTTTATCCGAATCCCCAGCTCAATCAACCTTTCACGCCAGTTGAACTGAGGGGCCAGGAGATTCCCTCCCAGGAACGCAAGCCAGGCTATCCCGTAAGCCAGGCTGAACAAATGGGCCACCGCGTTGGGGAATTGGCTTTTAGCCAGGAAGAAGCCCGCGAGCGCGGATCCCACAACCACCAGGTATAGAATATTTAGGCCCTCGGTCCATTCGGCGGTGTGGATAGGCCAGGCTACGCTGAGGAGCATACACATTATCAAAACAAGGACTGTCCATCCTTCTCGCAATCTCGATTTGGACTCCATTTTTCGTAACACCTAATCCTTGACAGCACCGCACAAAGACGGTGCCGTTCGGCTGAGACTTCGGCGAGCTCAGTCGAGCCGCTCGGTCGAAGCCCTCGGGCCGAAGGCTCACGGCCGAAGGCTGGGCGATCTTGCCTCCAGGCAGCATTTCTCGACTGCCGCGGCTTCTCCCCCTTTGCTTCATTTCAAGCTCGGTTCAATTGTAATACTGCCGAGTAGACAGAAAGGTTCATCACGGCCCTCTCTGCGCTCTGAAGACAATTATACTTCAAAAGAAGATTGGGGGCAAAGTTGTGAAGAGCTGATGGACTTTTCACCGATTGAATAATGTGGTAGAATATGGATATATCATCTCATAGGCGGCAGGAGGGAAGAATGGTCAAGGGATCTCTGTTTCCTGGGCAACTGGAGGATGAAAAGATCATCATCTACGAGCGAAGGTGTTGGTATACGATCATCGAGTGGATAAGGCTCCCTTTTCTTGTCCTGCTTATCTCTTCGTTGATTGCCTGGGGCGTGACTAAGCTCTTAGCACCTCTCTCAAGCTGGGGGCTCGCCTTTTATTGGCTCGTCATTCTAGCACCAGCGCTCACCTGGACCGCGTGGAAAGTACTGGATTGGGAGAACGATCGCTACATCGTAACCGACAAGCGAGTGGTTCATATCGAGAGAATATACCTAACGCGAGAGAAAAGGGATGAGGCCCCGTTGGCCATGATTCAGGATGTCTCCGTTGAAATAAAGGGCCTCATTCCCCATTTGCTCTACTTCGGCGACGTAGTCATCCAGACCGCTGGCACGTTGGGCACCATCCGTTTCAAGGGGATCCGAAAGCCTCGCAAAGCCCAGGCTGCAATCCTTGCTTTGGTGTCACGGGCTAAAGCAGCGGTGCCCGCAGAGGGGGAACCGCAATCAATCGAAGTTGTCCGCGAAATAATTGATTTGCCTAAGCAAGAGCCGAAACCCCTTCTTCCCACTGCCGAGGAGTTGCGCTGGGAGAGCGAGAAGCCAAGACGGGTACAAACGTCAGGGATGATCAAGAGGATGTTTTTCACCGAGACGGTCTTCGGCGACAACCAGATCGTCTGGCGCAAACACTGGTGGCCTTTGCTCAAAAGGGTGATCTCCCCCCTGCTTGCCCTTGTCATCCTGTTAGTCCTCTGGTCATTAGCTTCCTTCTTCTTTGGTTTCAGCCTTTGGTTTGATTTGCTTCTTGGCATCTCTGTAGCCACAAGCTCCATGTGGTTCATCTGGCGGGCTATAGATTGGCGGAATGACCTTTACGTCATAACCGATGATCGCGTCATTGACATCGAAAAAGTGCCCTTCCTCTATGAACATCGTAGAGAGGCTGGTTTGGACAAGATCCAGGATGTACGGTACTTGCGGGAAGGCTTCATCGCCACCAGGCTTGATTTCGGCGACGTGCGCTTGGAAACGGCGGGCGAGATAGGAGAATTCACGTTCGATTCTGTACCCCATCCCAGGGAGGTACAAATCGAGATCTTTAATCGGCTAGAGCAATTTCATCGGAAAGCAGCGCGAGAGGGAAGGGAGAGGAGACAAGCCGAATTGCTTGATCTGTTAGCCCGCTATCACCAAGGGATGGTCCAAGGCAACGATAGAGCCGAGCCCTGAGCTGCAAACTTCACACGCCGCCTACTCGGTGACAAAAGCCCGCTTTCGTGATATATTGCAAGTGGTGGGAGGCCTTCAGCAAGCGGGTGGGTGCTCCGGCCGCCCTGGGGCTACCGTACGCCAGAGAGGAGAAAGTGTACTGAACCCCTGAGATTGGACACTTTTTTGGCGATTTTTAGTTCAAATCGAGGGCCAGAGCCCGCTCCTTTCCCCACTGCTCCTCGAACTCGGCCGGGGTGAGGTAGCCCAGCGAAGAATGGATACGCTTGTGCATGTACACGTCATCAAGAAAGCGACCTATCTGACGGTAGGCATCATTGTAGTCTATGTACTCTGACAAGTCAGCTTCTTCTTCTTTGATCGTCCGTATGAGACGCCCTGTACTTAGTCCAGGACTAAGTGCTCAGCAAAACCATTCTGCCAGGCTTCACCCACATCGGCCATACTGATCTGGACATTAACATCCTGGAGTGCCTGGGTATAGGCGGTGGCCGCGTACTGGACACCTTGGTCAGAGTGGTGGATCTCTGGTGCAGGGTGCTTGGCTAGCGCTCGCTGTAGTGCGGTCAGGGTCAACGTGTGATCTAGGCTCCGTCCCAGATGCCATCCGCGAATGCCACGGGTGAAGACATCCATAATCACAGCCAGGCTTCGCCGTGAGCTCAGCCGAACGGTAGACGAAGTAGTAGCGCAGGGAGACGTAGGTGATGTCTGACACCCAGACTTGCTCTGGCCGCACAATCTCCAAGTCCTGGACCCGGTTCGGATAGCGGGGGAAATCATGTTCGCTGTTGGTTGTGCGGCGCTTTTTGCCCTGAGTCCTTGGGCCTCAGGACCAAGGGCGCTTGGTTTTGGCCTGGATGTCCATCAACCGCATTAAACGTTGCACACGTTTGTGGTTGACTCTCCAATCCTGACGGCGCAACTGCGCCGTGATACGACGATAGCCATAGGTGGGCCACTCCGCGGCCACAGCCTTCATGGCCGCCTCGAGTTTCGCCTCATCCGGTCGCTCAGTGGCCTGCTCGTAGCAACTGCTCCTGGCACAGCCCAGCACATCGCAAGCCACAGCGATGGGATAATCTTGGGAGAGCATATCAGTCACCTGCCTTTTCTGGTCGAGAGAGAGGGCAAGATGTTCGAGGCTTTTTTTGCCGCCTCCAGCTCCATCGTCAGGCGCCCGACCATTCGTTCCAGCTCGGCGATCCGTTTTTGCTCATCGCCTCTACTGGGCTCTGTGGCAAAGATCTCGGGTGGCCGTTCCAGGAATTCCTTTCGCCAACGGGAGAGAACCTGCGACCTCAGCCGGTACTCTCGACAGATCTCAGCCTTGTCCTTGACCCCAGTGAGCTCTTCGAGCACCACCCGGGCTTTGAACTCTGGTGTGAACGTTCGACGCTTTGACATAGTGTTTCCCCTTTCTTGGACTCATTCTACTTGAACTATCG
>JAUWYT010000239.1 GCA_030615705.1 Chloroflexota bacterium | reverse complement strand
TCGGCCAGCTCGATGTCGCGGTAGGCAAGGAGCACCAGAGTATGATAGAGGAGATCGGCCACCTCGTAGACCAACCGCTCATCACCTTCCCCCTTAGCCGCCACGATGGTTTCCACTACCTCCTCGCCGATCTTCTTGAGGATCTCGTTCTCCCCTGCGGCGAAAAGCTGGCAGGTATAGGAGCCCTCTTTGGGGTTGACTTTGCGATCCTGAATGACGTTGAACAAGTCCTCTAGTGTGGTGCTCATCACTCGTCCCCTTTTCCCCACAAGCGGCGATAGAAGCAGCTTTGTTCCCCGGTGTGGCAGGCCGGGCCGCGCGGCTCGACAAGGAGCAGCAAGGCGTCGCCGTCGCAATCATAGCGTATTTCCAAGATGCGCTGGGTGTTGCCTGAGGTGGCCCCCTTATGCCACAACTCCGACCGGCTGCGGCTCCAGAAATGGGCCTCGCCCGTGGAAGTGCTCCGTTCCAGAGCCTCATGGTTCATGTAGGCCAGCATCAGCACCTGACCCGTCCGCGCATCCTGGACGATGGCCGGCACCAGGCCCTGGTCGTCCCATTTGATATCCGCTTTCAATTCCACTCGTCACTCCCGATCGCTATGATCTAACCGGCACACCTTGCGCCGCCAGGTACTCTTTGACTTGGGCTATGGTCAACTGCTTGTAGTGGAAGAGGGAAGCGGCCAGAGCAGCATCGGCTTTGCCGACGGTAAGAGCCTGGTAGAAGTGCTCCAGTTTGCCCGCCCCGCCGGAGGCGATGACAGGGATGGATACCGCCTCGGCTATGGCTCGAGTCAACTCGATATCGTAGCCTTCTTGAGTGCCGTCGCAGTCCATGCTGGTGAGCAGGATCTCGCCTGCGCCCCGGGCTTCGGCTTCCCGGGCCCACTCCACCGCCTCCAACCCTGTTGGCACTCGCCCCCCATTGATATACACCTTCCAACGCGTGCGCTTCGGGATTTGGGGTTTGGTCATTGGGATTTTCTTGGCATCAATAGCCACCACGATGCACTGGCTGCCGAAGCGTTTCGCCCCTTGCGTGACCAACGGGGGATTCTTGACAGCGGAAGTGTTTATCGAGACCTTGTCGGCTCCAGCGATCAGGATCGCCCTGATATCCTCGATGGTGCGAATGCCCCCGCCCACGGTGAAGGGAATGAAGACGGCATCGGCTACGCGGCGCACCATCTCGATGGTGATATCGCGCCGCTCATGGGAGGCCGTGATGTCCAAGAAGACCAGCTCATCGGCTCGCTCGGCATCGTAGATCTGGGCCTGCTCCACCGGGTCCCCCGCGTCCCGCAGGTTGACGAAATTGATCCCTTTGACCACCCGCCCATCCTTGACATCCAAACAGGGGATGATCCTCTTAGCTAACATCTTGACCTCGCTATCTCTATCGCCTCTCGCAATTCCAGCGCTGCACTGTACAGCGCCTGGCCGATGATGACGCCCTCCACCCCGCTGGCCTCGACCTCCTTGAGGCGACGCACATCATCCAGTGAGGAAACACCTCCTGAGGCGATGACACATAACCCCGTGCGCTCAGCCAACTCCCTGACGGCCTCGACATTGACCCCGCAGAGCATTCCATCGCGGGCGGTGTCGGTGTAAACGACGCGCTCCACGCCCAGTTCCTTTACTTGAAAAGCCAGCTCAGTGGCAGCCATGGATGAGATCTCCCGCCAGCCGTGGGTAGCTGCCTTTCCCCTTCGAGCATCGATGCCCACCACGATTCTCTCCGCTCCAAAGCGCTGGACAGCCTCGGCCACCAGGCTCGGCTCTTCCACCGCTACCGTCCCCAAAATGACCCGCGTCAGGCCCAACTGCAACGCGCCCTCAATGTCAGCCATCGTGCGCAGGCCGCCGCCGAACTGGACGGGAATCCCCACCGCAGCCACCATCTCCTCCACCACCCGTAGATTCGATGAACCCCGTCCTGAGTCCTTTGTCCCTGGGCACCGTACTGGACCGCACTGTCCTGGACCGGACAGTACAGGGTACGGTACAGTGCCAAAGGACCAGGGGCCTGTCGAAGGGGCCAGGCCGAAGGCACCATCGAGGTTAACCACGTGGAGCCACTCGGCGCCTTGTGAGGCCCAGTGCTCGGCCATGGCTACAGGGTCATTGGAGAAAACGGTTTCCGCTTCGGGGCGACCCTGACGCAGGCGGACACACCTTCCCCGACGCAGATCAATGGCAGGAAAGACGATCATAGCTGCTCCCCACCCTCAACCAACGCCGTGAAGTTGCGCAGAATCCTTAACCCCACCGTCTGGCTCTTCTCGGGGTGGAACTGGAGGCCAAAGACGTTATCCTGGCCGATGACAGAGGGGTAATTGATTCCATAATCGGTGGTAGCCAGGACGATTTCGGGGTCAGCGGGAACGACGTAGTAGGAATGGACAAAGTAGGCGTAGCTGCCATCGGCCACACCTTCCAGGAGAGGGCTGGCCTGCTGAACGTGAATCTGATTCCAACCGATCTGGGGCACCTTGAGGCTAACGTTGAAACGCTTGACCATGCCGTCGAAGACGCTCAGGCCCCTGTGCTGGCCCATCTCCTCGCTCTCTTTGAAGAGGAGCTGCAAGCCCAGGCAGATGCCCAGGAAGGGGCGACCTCGGGCTATGACCTGGCGGATGACATCGGCCAGTCCTGCTCGCTTCAGATTGGACATCGCTTTGCCGAAGGCCCCCACGCCGGGCAGCACCACAGCCGATGCCGACTCGATAGTCGCACGATGGTCGGTGACTATCGCCTCTGCTCCCACGTACTCAAAGGCCCTCTGGACGCTGCGCAGGTTCCCCATTCCGTAGTCAACGATGGCGATCATTTTCTTTGTCTATAAGATCCCTTTGGTGGAAGGCACGTCGGTGCGGCGAGGCTCGATAGAGGTTGCCGCATCCAGGGCACGGCCCAGGGCCTTGAAGAGGGCCTCGGCCTTGTGATGGTCATCGCGGCCGTAGACGACGCGGGCGTGGAGGCTCATGCGGGCGTGATAAGCCAGGGTCTCGAGGAAATGAGGAATGAGGCTGGTGGCCAAACTCCCGATGCGAGGGGTGGCGAAGTCGGCTTCCACCACAGCATAAGCCCGTCCCCCCAGATCGAGGGCTACAAAAGCTAGGGCCTCGTCCATTGGCACGCAACTGTGGGCCACGCGCACGATGCCCTCTCGCTCCCCCAGGGCCTCGTCCAGAGCCTTCCCCAGGCAGATGGCCACATCCTCCACCGTGTGATGCTCGTCCACCTCCAGGTCCCCCTGGGCGCGCACCGTCAAGTCGAAGAGGCCGTGGAGGGCCAGATGGGAGAGCATATGATCGAAGAAGGGAATCCCGGTCTCGATCTCATACTCGCTCTTTCCGTCCAGGCTAAGGACCACCTCCACCTGGGTCTCCTTCGTTTGGCGATGAATCCTCGCCGTGCGGTTTTCATTCATATTCTTAGCTATGCCTGCCTGCGCAACGCTTGGAGCAAGACCTCCGTCTGCTCGGGTTTACCGACGCTGATGCGTATGCAATCCCTGAGATAGGGCTTATCGAAATAGCGCACCAGGATCCCATCCCTCTCCAAGGACAGCTTGAGCTCGCGGGCGTCCCACCCCAGGACGCGGCCCTTCGACAAGCCCCTGGTCCTTTGGCACTGTACCGTACCCTGTACTGTCCGGTCCAGGACAGTGCGGTCCAGTACGGTGCCCAGGGACAAAGGGCTCAGGACGCGGCAGAGGATGAAATTGCTCCGACTGGGGTAGGGACGCAGGAAGTCAAACTTCCGCAACTCAGTATAGAGTCTCTCCCG
>JAUWYT010000295.1 GCA_030615705.1 Chloroflexota bacterium | reverse complement strand
TCGAGACCCTGATGATAGATTGTGCTTATGTCCAGGTAGGCAAGTACTTGGGATTGCCCACCCAGGCCTACATGGGCATGAGCGACGCCAAGATAGTGGATGCCCAGGCCGGCTTCGAGTCAGGCATCGGCAACATCCTGGCCGCGTTGGCCGGGGTGAATATGGTTTCCGGAGCCGGCATGATGGACTTCGAAAGCTGTTTCAGCCTGGAGAAGCTGGTCGTAGATAACGAGCTAATCGGCATGGCCCGCCGCCTATGGCGGGGCATCGAGGTCTCAGAGTATCCCTTGGCCACCGCCATCATGCGCCAGGTAGGCCATGCGGGCAATTTCCTGGCCACCAAACATACCCGCCGGTGGTTCAGGCGGGAATTGCTCATTCCCTCCCCTGTCATTGACCGCGACTACCGCCAGGCCTGGGAGACCAAGGGCGCTAAGGATATAGTGCAGCGAGCGCATGAACGGGTTGAGCAGTTGGTGGCTGCCTACCAACCCAAGCCTCTGCCCAAAGAGGTGGAGGAGGAGTTGATGGCCATCACCCTACAGGCAGCCAAAGAGCGAGGGATGGAGAAACTACCGCCATTGTGATCTACGCAATTTAGTGGCTCTGGAGTGACCTCGCAAGCCGTGCGCAACGTCGGAAGGCGTTACAGTCCATATCGAACGAGTCTGGCTAATGAGTGGAACGTAGTAGCGACTTAAGTCGCAGGAACGGCTGAAGCTGTCACTACCCACCGATTTTAGCCACACCCATATCAAACAATGGAGGAAAATGAGATGTCCACAGACGAATTATACCAAGCTATGGCGCAAAGTGTCATCGAGGGCGAACCAGAACAAGCAGCCAGGTTAGCCCAACAGGGACTTGCGGCTGGTTTGGAGCCTCTCACTATGATCGAAGAGGGCTTTGGGGCCGGCGTCGAGGTAGTTGGCGACCTTTTTGCCCAGGGCGAATACTTCCTGCCCGATCTGGTCATCGGAGCCAAGGCAATGCAAGAGGCCCTGGCCGTGCTGGGGTCCGAACTACGCCGCCGCCAAGAGACCCGTCGGACCTACGGCAAGGTTGTTATCGGCACCGTCCAGGGCGACATTCATGAGATCGGTAAGAACCTGGTCGTCACCCTGCTCTCGGTTAATGGTTTCGAGGTCTTTGATCTGGGTGTGGATGTGTTGGACGAGACCTTCATCGCTGAAGTTAAGGAGACCGACGCCGACATCCTGGGCATGTCTGCCCTCCTCACAACCACTATGCCAGCTCAAGGGAGGGTCATCCAAGCCCTGGAGGAGGCGGGCATTAGGAATGAGGTCAAGGTGATCGTCGGCGGCGCTCCGGTTACCCAGAGCTGGGCTGACGAAATCGGGGCCGATGGGTACTCGGAGGATGCTGTGGGAGCGGTTGCCTTAGCCAAGCGACTCTTGGGTGTTGGGTAGAGAGCCAGGACGAGGCATTGAAGCCCTTGTCAGGAGACGATCCTTGGCTGTAAGCGCAAGAGCCATATCCCCAATTGAATGCCCCAAATTGCATCTGGAGGTACTGAGCGAGGACGACGTGCGACGCATCCACCAGGCCAGCCTGAAGGTGATCGAGACGGTTGGGGTACGCTTTCCTTCCGACTGGGCCCTGGATATTCTGGAAGAGGCAGGGGCGATGGTGGACAGAAAAAGCCAGATCGCCCGCATCCCCGGTCAGATCATCGAGCAGGCTTTAGCCAAGGCGCCGCCATCGTATGTGCTTTGTGCCCGCGATCCCGCACTGGATCTGCCCTTGGACGGTGAGCACTCTTATCTATCCACCGACGGCTGTGGAGTGGAGGTCATTGATCTCGAGACGGGAGAGCGACGGCGCTCGACCAAGCAGGATGTGGCAGAGTCAGCCTTGGTGGCCGATTACCTGCCCCAAATCGCTTTCTATTGGCCTTTGGTAGCAGCCCAGGACTGTCCGTCGGAAACGCGCTCTTTACACGAGCTGGAGGCAGCCTGGAACAATACGACCAAGCATGTCCAGACCGAGTGCGTCGTAACGGCCAGGGAAGCCCAGGCTGCGATCGAGATGGCAGCGGCCATCGTCGGTGGACGCGAGGAGCTGAGAAAACGCCCCGTCCTCTCCATCATGCAGTGCACCATCAGTCCTTTGGGTCAAGATGGAGGCAGCCTGGAGGCTGCTCTGGTTGCTGCCCACGCGGGTCTACCAGTCGGCTTCATGACTATGGCCAGTTGCTGCTCCACCGGGCCAGCCACGCTGGCCGGTAACCTGGTGGTGGGCAACGCCGAGGTTATCGCTGTCTCCGCCCTCATCGAGTTGGCATACCCAGGCGCGCCCATTTTCTACGCTGCCGCTCAGACGGCCATGGATCTGCGCACGGGGGCCTATACTGGTGGAGGGCCGGAGGATTACCTCTTTGGAGCAGCCACCAACCAACTGGCCGACTTCTACAGGATACCCCTCTCTATGGGTGCCTTCGCCACCGGAGCAAAGGAGCCCGACTGGCAGGCAGCCCTGGACAACACCTTCGCTGGTCTGATGCCCGTTCTCAGCGGAGCCGATATGCTGACCGGGGCTGGCCTACTCTATGGCTCACGCATCCTCTCCTACCAGCAACTGCTCATGGATTGTGAGATCTATGACGTCATCCAGGCCACAGCGCAAGGCATCGAAGTGAGCGAGGAGACCTTGGCTTTGGAGGTCATCAAGTCCGTGGGCGTGGGTGGACACTATCTGACACAGAAACACACCCTGAAACACATGAAGGACCGCTGGGTGCCGAACCTGGCGGATCGTCGCCCCTATAGCGCCTGGGAGAAAAACGGCCGGCGCGGGGCAAAGGAGTGGGCCCACGAGAAGGCAAGGTGGATTCTATCGAATCATCGCCCGGAGCCATTGGAGCCCAAGCTGCAGGAAGA
>JAUWYT010000198.1 GCA_030615705.1 Chloroflexota bacterium | reverse complement strand
CGCAGACCAGCTTACGAATTTACGAGTTTCCGAATCCACGAATTTACCCATTCCCTACCACATGATACTCTTCCACCAACTCGTGGATCTCAATGCCCCGCCTACGCAGTTCGGCGAAGAAGATGTCGGGATCAATGGCCGTCTCCGGGGGCACGATGCCTTTCACTTTGACGTCGCCCCGGGCGATCATCTGCGCGCCGATGCTCAGCGGGATGGCGATGTTCTTGTAATAAGCTGCTTTGCCACCCCATTCCTCCATTGACGGGTGGCGGTTCCAGAGCTTGATTTTCACATCACGTCCGTCCCGCTTGCCATAGACCTCCACCACCAGGCCATAGGCCCACAGCGGAGTCTCCTTGCTCTCCGGCAACTGGAGGAGCAACTCGTACACCATCTCAAACGCCGTGGTCTCAATGCCTTTGACCGTTATCTCATCTTCGTTGTAAAAGCCCGCTTCTAGCAATGCCTTAGCCAGCCGCATGGCGTGGGGCGGGAAGCAGCCGTGCACCGAAACGGCCTTGGCCCCCAGACTCTTGGGCATGGTGCGCGTCTCCGGGTGGGGGATGTAGCAGACTTCCTGCTCGCCGATGGGGCCGGAGAAGTTCACCGTCTTGAGACCTTCAAACGGGCTGACCAGGTGAAACTCGCCATCCTTGTAGTACAGCCGCTCCTCGACTTCGGGATGGAATTCCCAGAGGAAGGTGATGAGCAGGCCCGGGGCGGGAGCCGGACAGCGGAAAGCGGCGAAGTTGATCTGGATCTCGTCCACCTCATCCAGTTGATCCGCACCGTGCCGGGCCATGGCGTTGGTAATGCCGGGAGTGGCACCGACACCGGGGATGAAGACGATGCCTTTCTCTTTGGCCGCCGCGTCGTAATCCCACTGGGTTTCCTCGGTACAGACGTCCAACCCACTGACGCCAGCCTCGACGCAGGCTTTGGTGACGGCCAGGTCGTACTTCCAGGGCAGGCCGTTGAGGATCACGTCAAAGTCTTTGAAAAGCTTGACCAGCCCGTCGTAGTCTTCGGCGTCCACTTTGAGAACTTCCACCCGCGGATCGCCGATCTCTGCAGCCAGCTTCTCCGCCGCGGCGACGTTGTAGTCGCCGATGACGATTTGGTCAAAGCTAGAGAACTCGGCCAGGTCGCGGGTTGCGTGTTGGCAGACAGCGCCAGCGCCGCCCAGGGATAGTACTTTCATAAGTTGTTCACTCCTTTGCTTGATGATTATACGATCATACAGTTCTTCGAGGATTCATGCTCGACCTGGATCGCCAGATTCAGGCCAAAAGCGGGGATTTGGCAATCCCCTCAGAGCGATCTTGGGTCTACTGGGCTCGTTGGTGGACGATGCCTCCCCCGATCACGGTCATCTCGACAGGGATGTCTTTGATGTGACCCGGCTCAACCTCAAAGGGGTCTTCAGCCAGCACGACGAAATCGCCCAACTTGCCCACTTCCAACGAGCCTCGATCTGTCTCCTGAAAGGCGATGCGGGCGGCGTTGATGGTGTAGAGTTCCAGCCCCTCTTGGACGCTCACCCGCTCGGCCGGATTGGTGTGGTTGACGGCAGCGTGCACGCCGATCAACGGCCCCAGCGGCGTGACGGTGCTGTCGGAGCCGCCAGCAAGCAGCAGGCCAGCGTGCATCATCGTGCGAAACGGATCGGCTCTCCAGGCGCGCTCTTCGCCCAGGGTAGGGTAATACTCGGTGTGCGGCCAGTAGTAGTTAAACGGGGGTTGAACAGCCAGGGCCAGACCTAGCCGCTGGGCGCGCAGGATTTGATCTTCCCGGATGATGTCAGCGTGCTCGATGCGGTGACGGTGGTCGTCGCGCGGACGAGCGACCAGGGCCGCTTCGTAGGCGTCCAGCGCTTGCTCGATCGCCGCGTCACCGATGGCGTGCATGGCGACCTGCAAGCCCGCCTGGTGCGCCTCGAGCACGAAAGCGTCAATCACTTCCTGGGTGTGGTACAGCGTGCCGTAGCAATCGGGATCGTCGGCGTAGGGTTCGGTCAGGGCCGCGGTGTGCGGGCCGACGTCGCCGTCCAAAAGGATGCAGCCGCCGATACGCGGCAGGCCCAGCTCGATCACCTTGTCCACGTCCATCGTCTGGTAGTAGAGCACGAAGCGCAGCGGCAGGCTGGGCATGGCGGCCAGGAACTCTTCTACGGCCTCGTTCTTGCTGGTGAGTCCACCTTCCAGGGCATGAAGAGTGGTAATTCCCACCGCATGGGCCTTTTCTACGGCCAGGGTAATCATCTCGGCGGCCTTTTCATCCGCGCCGAAATGTTCACTGAACCTGTCAAACGCCAGGTCGTTGGCTTTGTTCGACAGCAGGCCGTTGGGGCGACCAGCGGCATCGCGCATCACGCCGGGCGTGTCGTCGGGCAGGGCCAGGAGTTCCAGGGCGCGGGTGTTGGCAGCGGAGGTGTGGCCGGTGACTCCTATGAGGCCTACGGGGTTATCCGGGGCGACGGCGTCCAGGGCTTCGATGATGGGGCTGAACTTTTGGGTACCCAGGGCGTACTCGGTGAAGCCCATGCCCAAGATCAACTCGCCCGGCGGCGTCTCGGCGACGGCCTGGCGGATGATGGCTTGCAGGGCGGCGTGATCGTCGGCGCTGCTCACGTCCAGCGCAGCCAGGCTCAGGGCCGTCCAAAGAAAATGGGCGTGGGTATCAATGAAACCGGGCAGCACGGTCTTGCCGGCCAGGTCGAGCACCGTCATGCCCTCGGCGTGGGGGGCCACGTCGTCCCACGTCCCCACGGCGACGATGCGCCCCTCGCGCACCGCCAGCGCTTCGGCGCGGGGCTGCTGCGGATTCATGGTGATGATGTTGGCATTGCGGAAGGCCAACTCATTTGTTCTCATAGGTCACCTGTGTCGGAAGCGAGTTTCTTTCCCAATTCATACGCCTTTTCCATCACATCCCGATTCTTCCGAATCTCTCCGGCGTCCTGGGCATATCCGTAGACCATGCCCACGATTTCCGCCGGTATGTAGTTGAAGGTGTCCTGGAACATACGGATGGCGTTGACCGCGCCTGAGTCAAAGGGATCGTCACCGCCGTACGTCAGCACCACCCCGATGCGTTTCCCGGCCAGGGCGTGCTCCTCGGGGTCGTCTATGTCACTGCCCATGCCGTAACAGCGGTCCATGAACAGTTTCATCTGGGCGGAAACGGTGAACCAATAAATCGGGCTGGCGTACACGACGGCATCGGCTGCGCGAAGTTTGGGGTACAAGGTCTGCATATCATCTTCGATGATACAGTCTATGTCCCCTACCCCCTGGCAGGAATCGCACGCATCGCAGGGTTGAATGTCCATGCCGTGAAGGTAAAAGCTTTCGACAGTTGCTCCGGCTGCCTTGGCGCCTGCGGCTACCTGCTCGGCCAGGATGGCGCTATTTCCGAATCTGCGCGGACTCCCCTTCACAATGACGATCTTGGCCATTGAATCCCTCCTCGCTTTTTGGGAGTGTCATCCACTAACTCGTCAGCCCCAGCGATAGCGCACGCCGTAGCCCCCGCGCGGATAGCGCCAGGTGATGGCTCCGTGAGGGCACACCGCTCGACATGAGCCACATTCCAGACAGCCTTCGCAATTGTGCACCATTTGGTCACCCGTCCACCAGTATAGATTGGCCGGGCAGACGATGGTGCAGGGGCGTTCCTCGCACGCCAGGCACAACTCTGCCTGAACCACGATGTGTGGTTCGGGATCGGGCTTGGAGATCAATGTTGCCAGTTTTGCATCCAGGTGGGCCTCCATCGGCGTCTCCTACTTGCGCGCCTGGTGTCTGCGCCAGCGACGGGTGTCCACCCAGGTAGCCAAACCCAGCGGCCAGCGGACGTACCAGGGAGCCACGGGCTTGATCAGGCCGTGATAGAGCTCGCCCCATGGAGAATAGGGATGCTCTGCTTCTTCCATCAGCCAGTCGTCGAAATATCGCCTGGCAATGCGGAGCAGGTGGTCCGGGTACCGACGCCGAATCTTATGATACCATCCTTCGTGCTGCCAGGCCTGGCGGGCCTCTCGCTGCGTCTCGATCAGTCCTTCTTCATCCAGAAAGTCTCGATAGGCAGCCAGCGTAGCCTGGGAGAAATCGCCCTTTTCGCAGGCGTGCTTCACGGCGCGGGCCGCTGCAACCCCGCTGGCCATCGCCGGCCAGGACCCCACTCCGTCCTCAGTGGTGAACTTGCCCGCGTCCCCTGCCAAGAGCACGCCGTTTCCATACAGGCAACTCAGGTCATCTACGCCGCCCCAGGGGATGAGGTGCGCCTGGTACTCGCGCAGCTTCGCGCCCTGGATCAGGCGGGCGATGTAGGGGTGGCGCTCGCGGGCCGACAAGACGTCGTAGAGAGGCACACCACATGCCTGCACCACATCGAGCGGCGCTTCGGCGGTCAGAGAGAGCG
>JAUWYT010000049.1 GCA_030615705.1 Chloroflexota bacterium | reverse complement strand
CAACTCCTCCCTTCGACAGGCCCTTGGTCCTCAGGCACTTGTCCTGGACCCTTTGTCCCCTGTGTCCTTGGGCCAGAGGACCAAGGGCTTGGGCACTTAGTCCTGTACCCTTGGTCCTCTGGCCCAAGGACAGAGGGCGGCCTGAGTACAGGGCCAAAGGACCAAGGGCGACAAGTACAGGGCCCAAGGACTGAGGGCTCAGGGCACCGCATTTAGCTAACCGAGCTTCTTGGGCAGGGTGAAGGTGAACTTGCTTCCCTTTCCATCGGTAGTGCACGGGCTTTCCACCCAGATCTCCCCCCCGTGGGCTTCCACGATCTTCTTGGCGATGGATAGCCCCAGGCCCGCCCCTGTCCTCTCCACATCTCGGCCGCGAAAGAACTCGTCGAAAATGTAGGGCAGGTCCTCTGGGGGAATGCCTGCCCCGGTGTCCATCACCTCGACCTGAAGGTGGTCCCCCTTGTCTTCTACGCTGAGGGTTATCAGGCCCTTCGGGGGCGTGAATTTGATGGCGTTGCTCAACAGATTGTTCAACACTTGCCGCAAACGATGGGTAGCGGCGTGGATGACAGGCAGTCTTTCCGGCACCTCTACCCGCAGATTCATCCCCTTTTCCTTCGCCATGGCCTGGACATCCTCCAGGGAGCCCTCAATCACCTCAGACAGAGTCGTCGCCTTGAATTCCTGGGCGATCTGTCCTGCCTCAATGCGACAGACATCCAATAGGTCACTGATCAAGTCAAGTAACTCTTCAATTCGGTGGCTGCTTCTGTCCAGCATCTCCCGTTGTTCTTCGTTGATCTCACCAGCGAAGCCTCCCAGGATCACTTGAATGTAGCTCTCAACGGCCACGAGGGGGGCCTTTAAATCGTGAGAGACCATGCCCAGGAAGTAGGTCCTCAGCCTGTCCAACTCCAGCAGCCTTTTATTGACTTCTTCTAAAGCATTGAAGTCTATCAGGCAACGGTCTCTCAGCGAAGCTACCTCCCGCTGTCTCTTCCTCAGCTCCCCGGCGATGGAAGTGGCCATATACGTGGAGACATACAGGACGGTGACAAAGGTGAATAGGATAGCCAGAATGTACGTTTCTTGACGGTATAGATCAGGGGGAACGAATGCCCCCAGGTGGACGTGGGGAATGATTTCGAAGTATTCCAGACCGATCAATGAGCAGAGCAGCAAAACCGCCAGAGTGGCCAGTGAATAAGCCGCTCCGTAAGGAAGCAGTATGCTGGCGATGATGATGTGAAAGACAAAGCAGAAAACGAGGGGGTTTTCTATGCCTCCTGTGAAATGGAGAAGCACGGTAAGGGCCAACAGATCCACAACACTCTGTACGGCAGCAAACCTTCTGGCCTTCTTCACCAGATCGGGGGTATCTTCAGGTGCCAAGCTCCTGGCTTGAAACCAGAATATCAAGTTGTACAAAGCGATGCCGACGGCGATGATATATACCGGAGGGGCGGGAAATCCTATCCCGAGGACATTATTAGCAAATGGTGTCAGAACTGCTACACCCATAGCAGCTATCCACCTAAAGTTAATGAAATCATGGATCCTTTGAATCAACGTGGCTTCTTCAGGCGTATACTCAAGAGCGAGCTCTCCTCCTCTCAAAAAGCCCGTCAGTTCTTGCCTGGTATCTTTAAGTCTGGAGGCCACTATCTGGGTAACCCTTCTCATCACCCTGTGGCCTGTGTGGGGCTCACTGTCGAACAAATCAAGCAGGTCGGATCCCCTGATGACGATGACCTTAGCTCTTTCCATGCATTTCGCCGACAGGGTCAGAGTATGGGGTTCTACAAGGGCGGACCACCCGAAGGCCTCGCCTCTTGTCGCCACCTCGATGGTCGTCTGTTTTGGCGAGGCGTACGGCCGAAGCTCGAGCTCCATCTCCAGGGCCACCTTTCCGTCTTCCACGATGTACAAGTAATCCGCCGCACCGCCTTCTTCGAAGATGGTTGCCCCAGCCTCGTAGACCTCCTCTCGGCAGAGAGCAGCTATCCTCTCCAGCTCATCATCGGTCAGGCCTTCGAAGATTGGAAACTTGCTCAGGGTTTGAATCGTGATCATCTGTCTTTCGCTCTGTAGTTTTTCACAGACGCAGGTCTTCCCTTACGATCTTGCGCGGGCCGCCGTCGCGGCTAGTGGACCAGTCTCTAGCGGGCTGGATCTCCGTCATCAGCTCCAACTTGCCCAGGGCCCTGAGGCGGTCGTAGATTAGCTGCCAGGCACAGTCGATCTCGGGGTCGATCTCACACTGGCCGTTTCTTGACCCTCCGCAGGGTCCGTTGAGGAGGCTCTTGGAGCAGCGGGCGATGGGGCAGATGCCAGCGGTTTTATCCAAGGTGCAGTTTCCGCAGGCCTGGCAGCGCTCGTCCCAGACACCCTGTTCGGTGGGCTGGCCCAGGAAGGAGGTGTTAAGGCCAGGTAAGGTGATGGTCTCGGGGAACTGCTCGTTCATGGTCTGCACGCCGATGCCGCAAGCCAGGGATAGCACAGCGTCAGCCTCTCTCACCAGGTCAACCACTTCCTCGTTGTATTCGTACTCGCACTGACGCTGTACCGTGGCCTCCATGAATTCTTTTCCTTCGGCTACCCCTTCGACCCTTCGGCAGAGCTCAGGGCAGTCTTCGCTCAGGGCAGGGTTCTGGCCTTCCAGCCTGGTGGCCATGCGCAGGGTCGAAGCCAGGATGCCTACCTCTTTCTCTCCGCCAGCGAAACACACGGTGACGCAGGTGCCGCAGCCGAGGATCAGCAAGTTTTGATAGTCGGCGATTATCTCCTTGATTTCATCCAGAGGCTTCTGTTCGCCTATGATCATGTTGTAGCCTCCATCACTTTCTCAATGGGTTTGGCCCCAGTTCTCGAATCCGCTCGGTCATCTCTGTAGCGATCTCGGCGAAACGAGCTCCTTCGGCTGAGGAGAGAAAGTACATCTCCAATCGCTCGCCACCCAGGCCGATTTGGTCCAGCAGATCCTTGACGTAGTTCACCCTTTTCTCAGCGCGCAGATTACCTTCCAGGTAATGGCAGGTCCCCTTCAGTCAACCGGCCACAAAGGCGCCATCCGCCCCCCGCTCGAAGGCTCGCAAGACGTAGAGAACGTCCAGCTTGCCCGTGCAGGGCAGCTTTATGATCTTGACATTGGTCGGATACTGAAGGCGCATTGATCCTGTCAAGTCGGCCGCAGCGTAGGCGCAATAGTGACAGGCAAAGGCCAGAATCTGCGGTTCGAATTCGGTCATGCTTCCACCCCCTCTATAGTGTTTCCTCTTGGGGCAAAGGGAATTGAGCGTAAACAGGGATGGCCACCCGCTCCGCTGCTCTCTGCGAGAAATCAATGACCGTGAACCCCACGACCTCACCTGATTCCGGGTCAATTCTAACCAGACAACCGTCTCCCTGCTCTATGCACAGGGCCGAATCGGAATCTCCCAAAGTTACGTAAAGAATATCTTCTTCCCTATCGTAGTGATAGTTTAGGGTTTCGGCCTTATCCATACTACTTCACCTCTTGCAATCGGTCTCAGTGCTAAATAAGCCGTTCTCACAAATCCTTCCGAAGCCGTATAGCGTATCACGACAACCACATAGAGATTGGGATATTTCCCCTCCGTAACCCCAAGGCGATAGAACGATCTGGTATCGGCTCGTTTATCGCTTTGCACGATGTAATCTGGGTCACTTATGGTTAGCCTGATGGCTTCCAGATGTCTAGCCATAGCGGGATGGCCCACGAGAATGTGAATCTCTCACCGCTCCCTGGTTAGGGTGATTGGAATGCCATCTTGGTCTGGGATGGTGAACAAAGCTTCTTTAGCTTTCAACCCATCACACCCCTGCAAACAGGGTCAAATTCCATCTCTACGCCGCCAACAACTCCTCAAACAGCGCCTCTTCCTTAGCCAGAACCTGCTCGTCACGATAGTGCTGCAGTTGGATGGCTTTGGCTGGGCACTCGGCCGGGCAGATGCCGCAGCCCTGGCAGGCGGCGGCCTCGATCTCGGCCACACCCAGGATCCCGCCGGCTCCGATTTTAGCCGGGTTGACGTGCGGCACATCATAGGGGCAGATGCGCACACAGGTGAGGCAGCCGGTGCACTTCTCTTCATCCACCACCGCCACCATTCCGCCCACCTCCAGGACTTCCTTGGAGAGGATGGTTGCGGCTCGCGCAGCCGCTGCCTGGGCCTGGGCGATGGCCTCGTCTATGAACTTGGGATAATGGGCTGTGCCGCAGAGGAAGATGCCCTCGGTGGGGAAATCCACGGGTCGCAGCTTGACGTGGGCCTCCAGGAAGAAGCCTTCCAAGGTGCAGGAGAACTTGAGCAGCTCAGCCAGGTCCTGGCTGCCTTCGGCTGGCACTACGGCACTGGATAGGACCAACAGGTCGGGGGTGAGGATGAGACGCTCTCTCAGGATAGGCTCGAGGACCGAGACCTGCAATTGGCCATTGTTGCTCTGCACCTGGGGCTTGTTCTCGTCGCCGTAACGCAGGAAGATGACGCCTTTCTCCCGGGCCTCGGTATAGAGGGCTTCCTTGAAACCGTACGTGCGCATGTCCTTGTAGAGGACGTAGACACTGCAATCGGGGTTAAGTTCTTTGATTCGAATGGCGTTCTTGACAGCCACACCGCAGCAGATGCGGCTGCAGTAGAAGGGCACGTCATTGTCCTCGTCCCAGGGTCCGACGCATTGGATCATTACCACCGATTGCAGATTGCGGATACTTCGACTGTGCTCAGTACAAGTTGCGGATTGCAGATTGCCTATCGCGAGCCTCAATCTGCTTTCCAAATCCCCTTGCGTCATCACCCTCTGGTCTTGGCCTAGCAGATACGCCGCCCCTCGCCACTCCCGCCCGCCGGTGGCCACGATGGTCACACCATGCTCGATCAGGCGCTGGGTGGGGCTGTGTCCTGAGGCTGACGAAGGGCGTGCCGAAGGATCATCCACGCTGGCCACGGTGGTCTTGAAGTTGCCCACGAAGCCGCTGAACTTGGCCACCTCGCAGCCAGTCAGCACCTCGATGCGGGGGTTGGCCTGGACCTTGCCCACCAGTTCTCTCAGGTAGACTTGCGGGTCGCCATAGGAGGTGTAGTAGATCTGACGCAGGCGCCCGCCCAACTCCTTCTCTCGCTCTACCAGATAGACTCCAAAGCCCTGCTCGGCCAGGTTCAGGGCGCTGGTCATTCCCGCCACCCCCCCGCCGATGACCAGCGCTTCGTGGCTCAGTGCCTGGGGCTCGGTGTAGAGGGGCATCAGCCATCGGGAGCGCCCCACGGCCATGCGGGTCAGGTCCTTGGCCTTCTGGGTAGCTGCTTCGGGTTGGGAGGAGTGAACCCAGGAACATTGATCCCTGATGTTAGCCATCTCGAAGAGATAGGGATTCAATCCTGCCTCGCGGATCGTGTCGCGGAAGATGGGCTCGTGGGTGCGCGGCGTACAGGAGGAGACGATGACCCGGTTGAGCCTGTGCTCGGCGATGCGCTCCTGGATCAGCTTCAGGGAGTCGGCCGAACAGGTGTAGATGGTATTCTCAGCGTGGATGACGTTGGGTATGGTCTTGGCATACTCGACGACGTCATCTACGTCCACCACCCCAGCGATGTTCGACCCGCAAGAGCAGATGAACACCCCAATGCGTGGCTCGTCGGTGATGGTTATGGGGATCTCCGGCGGATAAACCTTCTCCTCGACCAGGGTGCCGCGCTCGGTGCCGATTAGCGATAGGGCGGCCGCTGCAGCGCCGCTGGCCTCGGTGACGCTCTCGGGGATGTCCTTGGGTTCGGCGAAGGTGCCGCAGACGTAGACCCCTGGGCGGCTGGTCTCCACAGGCTTGAAGGGTTCCGTGCGGCAGAAGCCTCGCTCATCCAGCTCGATGCCCACAGTCTTCGCTAAGGCTTTCGCATCGGCCGGAGGCTCCAGGCCCACACTGAGGACGACCATGTCAAAGCGTTCGTTGCCCAGTTGGCCGTCTTCGGTCTGGTATCGGAAGAGGATGTCCTTGGTGCGAGGGTCTTCCTTCAGCGACGAGAGGCGACAGCGGGTGTACTTGATGCCCAACTCTTTGCCGCGCTCAAAATAGGCATCGAAGCCCTTGCTGAAGGCCCGCATGTCCATCATGAAGATCTGACATTCGACGCCGGGCAGGTGCTCCAGGGCTAGCGTGGCTTCCTTGGTGGCGTACATGCAGCAGACGGAGCTGCAGTAATCGTGATTCTGGTCGCGGGAACCGACGCACTGCAGGAAGGCGATCCTTTGGGGTTCCTCATGGTCCGATGGTCGAGTTACGTGGCCTCCTGTCGGCCCTGAGGCGGAAAGCAGCCGTTCGAACTCCATGCTGGTGACCACGTTGGGGTAGCGACCGTAACCCAGCTCCGCTGAGCGCTCCGCGTCGTACAATTGGTAGCCAGGGGCCAGCACGACGGCTCCGACCTGCAATTCCTCTTCGTAGGGAGCCTGTTGGTGGTCAATGGCCCCGGCCTGGCAGGCCAACACGCACTGGTAACATTCGGAGCAGAGGCCACAGCGCAAGCAGCGCAGGGCTTCGGCTCGGGCCTGCTCCTCGGTGAGGCCCAGTTCCACCTCGCGGAAGTCGCCGATGCGTTCCTTGGCCGGAGCGGCGGGCATGACCTCTCGGGGGCGCAGGTGCACCTCGCCGCGGGCCAACATCTCGGCCACGTCCTCGTCGCTCAGCTCGGCCACCGGCAGGGGCAGGAGCTCGCGGGGAGTGAGGAGAGGTGCTCCCCTGAGGTAGCGGTCAATGGAGAGGGCTCCCCTGCGGCCAGCGGCGATGGCCTCGATGAGGGCTCCAGGCCCGGCGGCCGCGTCGCCCCCGGCGAAGACACCTGGTCGGTTGGTGGCCAGGGTCTGGGGATCTACGGCGAAAGTGCCCCACCGGGTGATCTCCAGACCGTGATTCGGGTCCAGGAAGCTGATCTCAGGCGCCTGGGCCACTGCGGCTACCATAGTGTCGCAGGGGATGACGAACTCCGAGCCCTCGATAGGAATGGGACGGCGGCGACCGCTGGCGTCGGGCTCCCCCAGGCGCATCCTGATGCAGCGCACGCCGCTGACGCGGCCGCCCTGTCCTGAGCCCTTTGTCCCTGGGCCAAAGGACCAGGGGCTCGCCGAAGGGCTGCGTCCTGAGCTCGCCGAAGGGCTGCGTCCTGAGCCCTTTGTCCCTGGGCACCGTACTGGACCGCACTGTCCTGGACCGGACAGTACAGGGTACGGTACAGTGCCAAAGGACCAGGGGCTTGGCGAAGGGCTTGCCGAAGGATTGTTCGACAGCACTTCGATCGGCTGGGTCAGCAGTTGCAACTGCACCCCCTCCGCCTCGGCATCGTCCACCTCCCAGGAGTTGGCCGGCATCTCCTCACGGCCACGGCGGTAGGCTATGGTCACCTCCCGACTGCCCAACCGCCGCGCCGTGCGGGCGGTATCTACGGCCGTGTTGCCCCCGCCAACGATGACCACGCGCTCTCCCAACCGCACGTCTTCCTCCAGGCTCACGGCTCGCAGGAAGGGCACACCGTGAAATACCCCCTCGGCATCCTCTCCGGGGATCCCCAGCTTCTGGGGCTCGTGAGCACCGATGGCCATAAAGATGGCCGAGTATCCCTCTTCGAACAGCCTGTTGATGTCGCGGATGGGGTGGCTGAGCTTGAGTTCTACTCCCAGCTTCAGAATCTCGTCTATCTCGCGGTTCAGCACGTCGCGGGGCAGGCGATAGGCCGGGATGCCGACCCGCATCATGCCTCCCGGCACCGGCAGCGCCTCGAAGATCGTCACCTGGTAGCCCATGCGGCCCAGGAAGTAGGCAGCAGTCAGGCCAGCCGGGCCAGAACCAATCACTGCCACCCGTCGCCTCTCCTCAGGCGGAAGTTCCATGGGAGCAAATGGGAAGGGCATCAACTCCCTGCTCCCCCCCTCCTCTGCCTGTCCTGAGCGAAGCCTGCCCTGAGCTCTGCCGAAGGGTCGAAGGGCTCCCTTGCTCCCCTGCTCGCCTGCATACACCGTGTCGGCCACGAAGCGCTTAAGAGCGCAAATTGCCACCGGGTCGTCAACCTTGTTCCGGTTGCATTCGCTCTCGCAGGGATGATGGCAGACCCGACCCACGGTGGCCGGGAAGGGGTTGTATTGTTTGATGACTTCCAGCGCTTCTTCGTAGCGGCCGGCGGCGATGAGAGCGATGTAGCCCTGGGCACTGGTATCGGCGGGACAGGTGTGCTTGCAGGGGCTGGTGCCTTTCTTGGTGACGAGGTAAGCGTTAGGGACAGCCTGGGCGTAGGGGCGGTAGATGGCGGTCCGCTCCGAAAGGCCCTCTTCGAACTCGTTGGGCAAATGGATGGGGCACACCTCGACACAGTCGTTGCAACTGGTGCACTTCTCGAGGTCAACGTAGCGGGGGTTACGACGCACTGTGGC
>JAUWYT010000073.1 GCA_030615705.1 Chloroflexota bacterium | reverse complement strand
CTGGTGAAACGCCAGGGCTCGTTGTGCGCCCCAATAGGACACTGACTCTTGCCCTCCCCAAGACCGGGCTCTACAGCGTGCCCGGGGACCTCTACATAGGTGACATCGGTATCCCGCCGGAGGTATTCCACCGGCTTGGGTTGCCTTTCGAGCCACCCTTCAAGGAAAGACACTGGATACGCCTTATTCCAGTGCGAGAAGGCGGCAGCCTTGCGCCTGCTCGACCGGATGATTAAGATTGGCAGGGGAGAGACAAATTGACTGACCAAGCAACTCTCGACCAAGAGTGCATTAACACCATCCGTTTTCTCGCGGTGGATGCTGTCCAGAAAGCCAGATCCGGCCATCCTGGCACCCCCATGGGCGCAGCGGCCATGGCCTACACTCTTTGGGACCGCTTCCTTAGGCACAATCCACGCAATCCAGCCTGGCCCGATCGTGACCGCTTCATCCTGTCGGCCGGTCACGCCTCGATGTTGCTCTACGCGCTGTTGCACCTGACCGGCTATGACTTGCCGCTGGAAGAACTGAAGAACTTCCGTCAGTGGGGCAGCAAGACGCCAGGTCATCCCGAGTACGATCTCACGCCAGGCGTGGAGACCACCACCGGGCCTCTGGGCCAGGGCTTCGCCAACGGCGTGGGCATGGCCATCGCCGAGCGGTGGCTGGCGGAGCACTACAACAGACCTGAGCACGAAATCATCAATCACTATACCTATGCCATCGTCTCCGACGGCGACATGCAGGAGGGGGTGACCAGCGAGGCTGCCAGTCTGGCCGGCACGCTGAGACTGGGCAAGCTGATCTATCTCCATGACGACAACGACATCCAGATTGAGGGTAGTACAGACATCGTATTCAGCGAGAACGTGGCGCGCCGCTTTGAGGCCTACGGCTGGCAGGTGATCGGGCCGATTGATGGCCACGATGTCCCCGCGGTTGAGACCGCCATCGGCCAAGCTCAGGCGGAGACCGAGCGGCCATCGCTCATCATCTGCAAGACGATCATCGGCTACGGCAGTCCAGCCCAGGCTACGGCCAAAGTGCACGGGGAGCCGCTAGGCGAAGAGAACGTCCGGGCGGCTAAGGAGACCCTGGGTTGGCCACATGAGCCACCGTTCTACGTGCCCGACGACGTCCTGGCTCATATGCGCAAGGCGGTTGAGCGGGGCCAGGCGGCGGAGCAGGACTGGCGGCAACGACTCGATGCCTATGCCGATGCTCATCCTGATCTGGCGGCACAATTTCAGGCCCAGTTGCGCGGTGACTTGCCCGACGGCTGGGACGAGGGCCTGGACGCACTCTTCCCGCCGGACACCCCACCCATCGCCACCCGCAACGCCTCCGGCCAAGTGCTCAATGCCCTGGCACAACGCATCCACGCTCTGACCGGGGGCTCGGCGGACCTGGCGCCCAGCACCAAGACCACACTCATCGGCTATGGCGATTTCGGCTTGCACGAGTATTACGGCCACAACATGCACTTCGGTGTTCGCGAGCACGCCATGGGCGCCATCGCGAGCGGGATGGCTTTGCACGGTGGGGTGATCCCCTACGCCGCCACCTTCCTCACCTTCGCCGACTACATGCGTCCACCTATGCGCCTGGCAGCAATGATGGGCGCGCAGGTGATATACGTCTTCACCCACGACAGCATCGGCTTGGGCGAGGACGGGCCCACCCACCAGCCGGTGGAGCACCTGATGAACCTGCGCGCCGTGCCCAACCTGACCGTCATCCGCCCAGCCGATGCTAGCGAGACCCTTGAAGCCTGGCGAGCAGCCTTGCTCAACAGAGAGGGCCCAACAGCCCTGATCTTCACTCGGCAAAAGCTGCCCGTGCTTGATCGCACCACGCTCGCGCCAGCAGGGGGCCTCCAACGAGGCGCCTACGTGCTCTGGGAGTCCGTCAAAGGCACGCCGGAGGTCATCCTTGTCGGTACTGGGTCGGAAGTGCACGCTGCTTTGGATGCAGGTAAGCAATTGGCGGCTGAAGGCGTCAACGTTAGGGTGGTTTCCATGCCCAGTTGGGAGCTGTTCGACGAACAACCAGCGGACTACCGGGAAAACGTGAAGCCTTCGGCGGTAAGGGCTCGCGTGGCTGTCGAGGCGGGCATCGAACTTGGCTGGGAGCACTACGTGGGCTTGGAAGGGGCAGTGGTCGGCATGCAAGGCTTTGGCGCCAGTGCCCCGCGTGAGGTACTGTACGAGAAGTTTGGGATCACAGTGGCAAACGTGGCGGCCAAGGCCAAAGCCCTGTTGGGCCGATAGGCGGAGTGAGCTAGGCGGGTAACACGGTGAAAGAGTACAAGAGGCTTGAGGATTACGGTCTCATCGGCAATCTGGAGACCTGTGCCCTCGTGGGACGAGATGGCTCCATTGACTGGTGCTGCTTGCCTCATTTGGAATCCCCCAGCGTGTTCGCAGCGATTCTGGACGTTGAGAAAGGGGGACATTTCCATATCAAACCACGGCAGCAGTCCAAGGCAAGGCAGAGCTATGTCGAAAACACCAATGTACTTCGGACGACGTTCGAAACGCCCTCTGGCGTGGCGACCCTAACGGATTTCATGCCCGTTAAGGGCGAGGCCGATTCCCTACACCGAGCTATCCTGAGGAAGGTCACCTGCAGCCGGGGCAGAATGGAGCTGGAGATCGAGTTCGGGCCGCGTTTTGACTACGCCCGGGCGGTGCCCACGCTGGGGTCACGAAAGGACGGCGTGGTCGCTCGATGCCGCGACCAGAGCTTGTTCCTGCAATCTCCCGTCCCTTTGCGGCTCGGCGAGGGGGAGGCTCAAGGGAAGTTGACCATACTCGAAGGTGAGACACGTTGGTTCGTGGTCCGATATGAAGACCAAGCGTCGTTGCACACAGAGGAGTGCGAAAGCCTCTTGACTAGAACAGACCGGTATTGGTCGGAATGGGCGCACCATTGTCGTCTGGACCGCTGTGTCTTCGCTGGCCCCTGGCACGACCATGTCGTCCGCTCGGGATTGATCTTGAAGTTGCTTACACACCCGGAAACAGGTGCCATCGCAGCGGCGCCCACCACCTCGCTCCCCGAAGAGATCGGAGGGGTTCGCAACTGGGACTATCGCTTTGCCTGGGTCCGCGACGCGTCTTTCACCGTTCAGGCGCTGTACAACGGGGGCCACGTCGAGGAGGCGCTGCATTACTTCCAATGGATTAGGGACGTGAGTCATACTCATGCAGACTATGGGCCGCATACCCAGATCCAGGTCATGTATGGCTTACATGGGGAACTAGATCTAGAAGAGAGGGGGCTGGATCATCTATCCGGCTACCGGAACTCTGCACCTGTGCGAATCGGAAACGCGGCTGCGAAGCAGAGGCAACTTGATGTCTACGGCGAACTGGTCAACGCCTTCTACGAAACTCGCCGCTACGGGGAGGATATCTCGCAGGAGGACTGGCACTTCATCCGCATGATCGTCGATGATGTCTGTGAGATATGGGACACAGAAGACTCTGGTATCTGGGAGGTGCGGGGCGGCCCAAGACACTTCACCTACTCCAAGCTGATGTGCTGGGTGGCACTAGACCGCGGCATCAAGACGGCCGAAGAGCGCGGGTTCGAAGCACCCCTCGAGGAATGGAAGAAGACGCGCAAAGCGATTCGGCGGGCGATCCTGGAGCGGGGGTTCAGCCACAAACTGAACAGCTTTGTGCAGGCCTTTGACTCCGAAGTGCTAGACGCGACCAGCCTCTTGATCCCTGTCATGGGGTTTCTTTCGCCCGATGACCCCCGCGTGCAAGGCACCATTGAAGCGACCTTGAGACACCTGGCGGTCAACGGGCTGGTCTATCGCTATCTGGGGGACGATGGGCTTCCCGGTCGTGAAGGGGCTTTCGTACTCTGCACCTTCTGGCTGGTGGACGCCCTCGCTCTATCAGGACAAGTCGACAAGGCGGAAGAACTATTCCTGAACATACTGAACTACGCAAGCCCTCTACGACTCTTCGCTGAGGAGATCGATCCCGCTTACGGCCATCAGCTCGGGAACTACCCTCAGGCTTTCAGCCACATCGGCCTCATGAACAGTGCTCTCCGTCTGGGCCGGGCTAAGGCGATGAAGCCCGAGCGCTGAACGAAGAGAATGGTAGTACATCTGCTGCTTGAGTGACGAAAGGCTGGGCACAGTAGGTTGTCCTCCTCGACAAGGGGGCGGGGCGTTCGCCAGCTGCGGCTATAGACGCTGTTTCATCTGACCTCATACAAGGAGGGTCGAGAATGACACGCCTACATGAATTGAGCAAAATTGGCCAGGCGATCTGGCTCGACTACATCCGCCATTCTTTCATCACCTCTGGCCAACTGGAGGCCTGGATCGAGACGGGCGTGACTGGTGTCACCTCCAACCCGACGATCTTCGAGAGCGCCATCGCCGGCAGCACCGACTATGACGAAGCTCTTCACCGTCTGGTGGATTCGGGCAAGAAGGCGGTGGAGATCTACGAGGCGCTGGCATTCGAAGACATCCAGCGTGCGGCGGATCTGCTACGCCCGGTGTGCCAGAGTACCGGTGGCAGGGATGGCTACGTCAGCCTGGAGGCCAGTCCCCACCTGGCCCACGACACAGCTCGCACAATCACCGAGGCTCGGCGTCTCTTCGCCGCACTGGAGCGGCCCAATGTGATGATCAAGGTACCAGCCACTCCTGCCGGTATCCCGGCCATCGAGACGCTGATCGGCGAGGGCATTAACATCAACGTCACGTTGATCTTCTCTCTAGCACAATACCAGGCCGCAGCTCGGGCCTACATCGCCGGACTGGAGAAGCTAGCCGCGTCTGGGGGAGACATCAGCCGCGTTGCATCGGTGGCTTCCTTCTTCGTCAGTCGTGTGGACACGGCCGTGGACCGGGCGCTGGAGGAGATCGGGGACACAGAGCTCCTAGGCAAAATGGCCATCGCCAACGCCAAGGCCGCCTACGCCCTCTTCTGGGAGATCTTCAGCAGCGCCCGCTGGGAGCGCCTGGCGGCACTGGGGGCCCGTGTCCAACGGCCACTATGGGCTAGTACGAGCACCAAGAACCCGCTCTATCCAGATACGCTTTATGTGGACAGCCTCATCGGGCGGGACACGGTGAACACCGTGCCGCTGGCCACCTTGCAAGCCTTCCTAGACCACGGCCGCGTATCTCCTACCTTGGAGGCTGACCTAGATGAAGCCCGCGCCCACCTGACGCGCCTCGCCGATTTGGGCATCGAGCTGGCAACTATCACCCAGAAACTACTAGATGACGGAGTGGCTGCCTTTGCCAAATCCTTCGAGGCCTTGATGGCCAGCATCGCCGAGAAGTGTAACCGACTGCGGGCTGGCTGGCACCACCAGTCAGCCAACTTGGGCGAGTACCAGGCCACCGCGGACGCGGCCCTAACCGAGATGGCCAACGCACGCGTTCTATCCCGCATCTGGGCTCACGACCACACCGTCTGGAAGCCAGAGCCCGCGGAGATCGGCAACCGGCTGGGCTGGCTCCACAGTGCAGTGGTGATGACCGAGAACATCCACATCCTGGATGCGCTGACCGACGCCGTGGTCGCCGAGGGCTACACCCACGCCCTACTGCTGGGGATGGGGGGCTCCAGCTTGGCCCCAGAGGTCTTCCGGAAGACCTTCAGTGTAGGTGATGGCCATCTGGAGCTGGCTGTGCTGGACAGCACTGACCCCGGCGCGGTCTTGGCCCACGCCGACCGGCTTGACCTGGCCCGCACCCTCTTCATCGTCGCCACCAAGTCAGGGACTACTGTGGAGACGCTCTCGTTCTTCAAGCTCTTCTACAACCAAGTGGTTCAGGCAATGGCGACGGGCCAGGCTGGTGACCACTTTGTCGCCATCACCGACCCCGGGAGCCAGCTGGCAGATCTGGCCGGCCGCTACAACTTCCGGGCCACGTTTCTCAACGATCCGAACATAGGCGGGCGCTACTCCGCCCTCTCCTATTTTGGACTGGTCCCGGCCGCACTGGTAGGCGTAGATGTCCCCCGACTTCTAGACCGGGCCCTTACCACTGCCTCCGCTTGCGAGGCTTGTGTGCCGATGGAAGACAACCCGGGGGCTTGGCTGGGTGCCATCTTGGGAGAACTGGCGAAAGTCGGGCGGGATAAGCTGACGCTGGTTGCCTCGCCAGCCATTGCCAGCTTCGGCGACTGGGTCGAACAACTTATCGCCGAGAGCACCGGCAAGGACGGACGCGGCATTTTGCCCGTGGTAAGAGAGCCGCTGGGCCCACCCGAGGTCTATGGCGACGACCGCCTCTTCGTCCATCTGAGGCTGAACGATGACGAAACCCACGACGCAGCGCTGGCTGCTCTAGAAGAGATCGGTCATCCGGTGGTTCGCTTGAACCTGCACGATCCCTACGACCTGGGCGGGCAGTTCTTCCTGTGGGAGATGGCCACCGCTGTGGCCGGTCACCTGTTAGGCATCAACCCCTTCGACCAGCCCGACGTTGAGGCAGCCAAGGTGTTGGCCCGCCAGATGGTGACTCAGTACACTAGAGAGGGCGCACTGCCGGCAGAAAAACCAGCGCTGACCGGCAACGGCATCACCGTCTATGACGACGTGACGGCTGGCACTCCGGGAGAAGCGCTGACCGCTTTCCTCAACCAAGCCCAACCAGGCGCCTACGTGGCCCTGCAGGCCTACGTTCAGCCCACAGCCGAGACCGATGCGGCGTTGCTGGTGCTGCGCACACGCTTGCGTGACAAATATCGACTGGCGACGACAGTCGGCTACGGGCCCCGGTTTCTGCACTCAACCGGGCAGCTACACAAGGGTGATGCTGGCCACGGCCTCTTCATCCAGTTCACTACCGACGACTCACAAGATGTAGCAATTCCTGATGAGGCAGGATCGTCACGTTCGTCGATCACCTTCGGCATGCTCAAAGCAGCCCAGGCCCTGGGCGACCGGCAGGCATTGCTGAATGCAGGGCGGCGAGTGATCCGCTTTCACCTCGGGACGGACGTGGTCGTTAACCTTAATCAGTTGACAGAGGTGCTATCATGAGCTCGCAGCACTGGTTTCCGTCGCCCATCGCCCTGCTCATCGCCGGCAGCCAGGGGATTCGCCATCTCAAGCGGGATGAGAAGGGGTAGAGCAAAGTGATCGAGATTGAGGCTTCTATCTTGTCGGCCGATTTTGCACGACTGGGTGAAGAGGCCCGTGAGGCCGAAGTCGCCGG
>JAUWYT010000034.1 GCA_030615705.1 Chloroflexota bacterium | reverse complement strand
CAGGAGACCACTTTGACTGGTTTGCCCTACACGGCACCGGGCTCACCCAGCAGCTCTATCTTTAATTGGCTGGGCCGAATGCTGGCCTGGTGGCGGACGGTCTTTTGGCCGCGGCAGGGCTCAGCTCTGCTTGGCCTCGTGGTTGCCTTGCCTTTGACACTAGCCCTGGCGATTATCCTGGGCCAGCGAGTCATCATCCTGACCTCAGCGGCCCTGGCTATCGTGGTACTGGCTCTTCTTCGCGCGCGCCGACACAGCGCGCCTCCTCCATCCTTACGAGCCATCCTGGAAATGGGATTTGCCTGGCTGGCAGGCCACACGGCTTTCGGGCCTCTCACCTTGTGGTCGTTCTTATTAGCAACCTTCTACACAGTGGTTTATCATAGCTGCCTCAATTTGGCCAAGAAAAGTGGAAGGCACTGGCTGACCTTGCTGAAAGTGTCACAAGCTGCTGTCATCGCTCTCCTCATCTTCCTGAGGCAGCCTATCGTAGCCGGAGTGGTTGGGCTCCTACTATTGCCCCAGATGCTCTTGCAGCCTTTTCTCGGTCAAGGCGAGGTGGGACTTTGGTACCTGCGGTGTACACGGCCGTCTCTGATGGCAGGAATGCTGTTGGCAGCACTGGCAATCCGCTAGCCCAAGCAGGCCAGTTAGTAGATTCAGACCCTTAGGGTTTCGAAAACCCTAAGGGTCTATTTATGCTTGACATTCCTCCCCTTAAGCGCTATACTCTTATCAGTGGCTTCGAGGAGGCAAAGATGAAGCATCTGCTTAGCATCGCCGACTTGTCAGCGGACGAGGTCTGGCAGGTCTTGAACCTGGCCAGGGAGCTCAAAGAGGAGTGGCGGAAAGGTGGCAATAAGCCCATTTTGAAAGGAAAGACCTTGGGTATGATTTTCCAGAAACCCAGCCTGCGGACGCGGGTGTCCTTTGAAATGGCGATGATTCACTTGGGAGGTCAGGCACTCTATCTCTCGCCGGATGAGATCAAGCTGGGGGTGCGGGAGAGCGTGCCGGACATAGCCAGGGTGTTGTCCCGCTACGTAGACGGTATCATGGCTCGGGTTTTCGCCCACAGCGACATCCAAGAGCTGGCCGCTTATTCACGGGTGCCGGTCATCAACGGCCTGTCCGATTACAACCACCCCTGCCAAGCTTTATCGGACCTCTTCACCGTCTGGGAGAAACGGGAGAAGCTAAAGGATTTGAAGCTGGCCTATGTGGGCGACGGCAACAACGTGGCCACCTCCCTACTGTTCGCCGCTACCAAGGTGGGCATGGATCTAGCTTTGGCCTCACCAGAAGGGTATGAGCTGAGCAACGACGTTGTGAAATTGGGCCAGGAATTTGCTGCTCAGAGCGGAAGCAAAATCGAGCTCGTGCGCGATCCTGCCGCTGCCGTGCGCGGGGCCGACGTGATCTACACCGACGTTTGGGTAAGTATGGGACAGGAGGAGGAGACCGAGAGACGTCTGAAGGACTTCCCTCCTTATCAGGTCAATGCCGCTTTAGTGGCTCAGGCCAAGTCCGATGTCATCGTGATGCACTGCTTGCCCGCCCACCGTGGCCAGGAGATCACCGACGAGGTAGCCGATGGCCCTAGCTCAGTCCTCTTCGACCAGGCCGAAAATCGTGTGCACGCCCAGAAAGCGATCGTGGCATTGTTGATGAGTTAGCGCTATTTCACGAAACTAATCTCGATTTTTCGCGTTGCGGCAAGGTTGTGTCGCGCAGCACGCCCGGCGCTGAAGCACCGGGCTGAAAGGGCAAAGCCCCATTCGGGGGCTGAATTTCAGCCCGGAGGGCTTTGCTCTTTTAGCGTCGAGCTTCAAGCTCGGCGGTGAGCGGCAGGGCAAAAAAGTCAAGGTCTGTTACGTGAAAAAGCATTAGCGGGTTAGAGGTGCCCTCGGACCCAAGTTACCAGCATGGAGGACAGGTTTGTCCGATATTCTTTGGGTGTTTACACGCCTAAACTGGCTGAGCGTGATTGATATCTTATTGGTGGCCCTGATTTTCTATGGACTGTTCCGCTTGATGCGGGGCACTCAGGCTATTCAGTTGCTGCGGGGCGTGATCATCGTTGTCCTACTGACTATCCTCATCACCAGCGTCCTGAAGTTAGCGGCCTTCAGTTGGCTTATCAGCAAATCTCTCTCCGCCCTCTTGGTGGCTATCCCCGTGATTTTCCAGCCCGAGCTACGGCGGGCTCTGGAGCGTTTGGGGCGGGCGGGGCTTTTAGTGACCCGCCAGGAACTCGCCAGCGATCGAGTGATCGAGGAAATCTGCCAAGCCTGCCAGGGCCTAGCGGAGGGTCGTCACGGGGCTATTATCGTCCTGGAGGGGGAGACGGGCTTGCAAGAGTACATTGACACAGGGATAAGGGTAGGTGGGAAAGTCTCCGCTGAGCTCCTCTTGACCATCTTTTTTCCCAACACCGCCCTGCACGATGGGGCGGTCATCATCCGCGAGGACGAGGTAGTAGCAGCCACCTGCGTGTTGCCTCTGGCAAGGGATATTATACCCGAGCGTCAACTGGGCCTCCGCCATCGGGCGGCGGTGGGTGTAACCGAGGAGACCGACGCCGTCTCCATCGTCGTCTCCGAGGAGACGGGCATCGTCTCCATCGCCCATAACGGCCGCATAATCCGCCGCCTCGACGTGAAGCGGCTGGGAAAGATCCTCCAGGCTTTCTACAGGCCACGGCTCCCCAAGGCTTTGCCTCGCTGGTTGGGTTGGGTTGGGCGATTCACAAGCAGGGTATAAGATATGATTCGTCGGGTTCTGAACAATTTCGGTTCGGTGGCGTTGGCCATAGCCTTAGCGGTCACTGTCTGGGTGGTAGCCACCAACGAACAGTATCCTAGCATGAAGGGCACCTTCCCCGAGACTATACCTCTCCAGGTGCTAAACAAGGGCGAGGGTATGGTTATCTTCGCCGACATCGTCAAGACCGTCAAGGTCATTGTCCAAGCGCCTCAGACCAGTTGGGATAGGTTGAGTGCCGACAAATTCGAAGTCCTTGTTGACCTGGAAGGGTTGCCCGCTGGCCGGCATGACGTCGAGGTCCAGGTCACCTGCACTGATCGGTTCGTTAAGATCTTGGAGGTACAACCCCCCGAGGTCAGCATCCGACTGGAAGAGTATAGAGAGAAGGAGCTAGCCGTGCAAGCTAAGGTCATGGACAATCCCCCCCTAGGCTACATTGGTCGGACGCCTGTAGTCACTCCTTCTAAAGGGAAGGTAAGCGGTCCAGCCTCCATGGTTGATCAAGTGAGCGAGTTGGTGGCTGAGATCTATCTGCGGGGGGCTAAAGAAGCCGTGGAGCGGCCTGTAGACCTCCTGGCGCGGAACGAGGAAGGCGAAGCTGTGGGTTGGGTGGATATTGCCCCTTTTGAAGTCATGGTCTGGGTGCCTATTGAGCAGAGACTTGGATATAAAGAAGTATCTGTGAGGCCCATCCTGGAGGGACAGGTAGCTCCTGGCTACCGCATCAGCAACGTTTCCGTCGAGCCCTCCAATGCAACCATCTTCGGCAGCCCACTGGTCATTGAGGGGATACCCGGCTCTCTGGAAATAACTCCCATAGATGTCAGCGACGCCAACGCTGATGTTGTCGAGCGGGTCACCCTGACCCTGCCCCAAGGCGTTACGGTGCTGGGTGAACAATCTGTCCTGGTTAGAATCAGCGTGACGGCTATCGAAAGCAGCCTGACGGTACAGCGAGAACTGGTCATCCAGGGACTGCAGCCTGGCCTGAAGGCCACGCCGTCGCCCGAAGTAGTGGATGTCATCCTCTCGGGCCCCGTGCCCAAGCTGGACACGCTGGAGCCAGAGGATGTGCAAGTCATCTTGGACCTCTACGACCTGAAGTCGGGTACCTATAAGGTAACGCCCAAGGTCGTCGTGCCCGAGGGACTCAAGGCGGAGAGCATCCTGCCGGACACCATCGAGGTGGAGATAACTATCGGCCCTCTCCTCACCCCGACCAGGACGCCGGAACCTACCGAGACGCCGAAACCTACCGAGACGCCCACCCCGACGCCGGTGCATCCCACACCCACATCCACACCTGTACCCTCCCCCACGGCCACACCCGTCCTCCTGGCCGAATGCCCCGATCCCGGGGCTCGCCTCACTTATCCAGCGGTGAACGCCGTGTTGAAGGGCCCGGTCCAGATTCTTGGTTCTGCCAATGTTGACAACTTCGGCTATTACAAGTTCGAGTTTCGCCACGAGGGGGTATCTGAGTGGTCGTTCCTGCAGCGCTTCGGGGAACCTGTAGCTGATGGCCTCCTGGGCGTTTGGGACACCTCGGCCCTACCCGCTGGGAATTACTGGTTCCGTTTGGTGGTAGTCAGGAAAGACGGAAACTACCTCGAGCCTTGCCAGGTACCGGTCATTATTCAATGACCAATGAGCCAATGACCAATGTTAATTGGGATTTGATGATGTCTGAGCCTATCGTGGCCATCGTTGGTCGGCCCAACGTTGGCAAGTCAACTCTCTTCAACAGGCTGGTGGGGAAGCGCTTGGCCATCACAGATGAGGTTCCAGGCACCACCCGCGACCGCCTTTACGCTGAAGCTGACTGGGGCGGGGTGAACTTCATCCTGGTGGATACAGGGGGATTAGAACTCGTCTCCAACGATGACCTCATAGCCCAGGTGCGAGCCCAGGCGCAGACGGCCATCGCCGAGGCCGATGTGATCCTCTTCCTGGTTGACGTTAAGGACGGGCTGACGGCAGGCGATGAGGAGGTGGCTCGGGTCCTTCGCCGCTCAGCCAAGCCCGTGTTACTGGCCGTCAACAAAGGCGACAGCCAGGTGCGTCGAGAGGCAGCAGTGGAGTTTTACGCCTTGGGCCTGGGCGAGCTATATCCGATCTCGGCCCTGCACGGCACGGGCACCGGCGACCTGTTGGATCAGGTAGTGGCTGCATTCCCTGTTGAGGAGGAAAGGGAGGAACTGGAGGCAGTCAAGATTGCCATCGTCGGGCGGCCCAACGTGGGCAAGTCCTCCTTGCTCAACAAGATCCTGGGCCAGGAGCGGGCCATCGTCCACGAGGCCCCGGGCACTACTCGGGACGCGATTGATACTCAGATGGAGTGGGAGGGCGAGCCGGTGGTGCTCATAGACACCGCCGGCATTCGCAGGAAGGGTCGCATCCAGCGAGGAGTGGAAAAATACAGTGTGCTGAGAGCACTAAGGGCCATAAATCGAGCCGATGTGGTGTTACTCCTCACAGATGCCGTGGAGGGAGCCACCGCTCAGGATGCTCACATTGCCGGCTATATCTTGGAGGAAGCCAAAAGTGTGGTGGTGGTGGTCAATAAATGGGATTTGGTGGAGAAGGATACTTACACTATGCAGGCTTACGTACAGCATATATGCACCGCCCTGCGCTTCCTCGATTACGTGCCCGTGCTCTTCGTCTCAGCGCTGACCGGCCAGCGGGTGGATCAGGTTCTGCCCACCGCCTTGCGCGTCCAGGAGGCGCGCTTGATGCGCATCCCCACCGCCGAGCTGAACCGCATCGTGCAGGAGGCCGTAGCTCGCCACGCTCCGCCCAGCAAGGCCGGCAAGCGTCTGAGGTTCTACTACGCCACCCAGGCTGCCGTTGATCCCCCTACCTTTGTCTTCTTCGTCAATGACCCCCGCCTGGTGCACTTCTCCTACGAACGCTATCTGGAGAACCGGCTGAGGGAGCATTACGGTTTCCTGGGAACACCGCTGAGGTTGAGTTTTAGGAAGCGAGGAAAGGGATAGCATGATTTCGTGTCCTCGGCGGCAATAGGACGATCACTCTGGCCATAAGGGTTCGACCGTCGTCGCCGAACTGGCCGAAGACAGCGACAGGCACATGGCGTCGGAGATCGGCCAGGCTGGCCTCCTGGCCGTCATGCCGCTCAACTCGCGTCTCGTCGCTGACCAGCACCAGGCGCAGACCCTGGGGTGTCCTCACCGTCACGCTCCTCCTCGCCACGCTCTGCACGACTCCGATTGAATCGGGCTTGTCCTTCGGCAGCAGGCCGCCTGGAGCGGGAGGTTGCTTGCCGGACCCTCCCCTTGGGCCCTGGGGAGGTGGCGGCCCGCCAGGACCCACTATCGAGGGCGGCCCGGCCGTCCAGCCCCTCTCCCCCACGTATACTCCCAGAGAAAAAGCCCCGATGACCAAGACAGCTACGATGATTAAAGCCCCGCAGCGGATCAATAGCCTCTGAACCGTAGACATGCATACCTCCAGTCTCAATACCGGATACTTTTCATAGGTAGGGATCAGAAACCAGGCTTCGTCCTGAGGCTCAGCCCGAAGGGTTCTTGGGTTGATAAGATAGCTTTTCGCGTCCCAGCGCTCAGACAGGGAAAAACCTGGTTTCTCCCTTTTTAATCACTGGGTGACGAGGATCTCTCTTTGCTCCGGCTGGATCGCCAGATCCAGCCGCTGAGCGACGGATTTGGCAATCCGTCGCGAGCGTGGATCACTGGGTGACCAGGATCTCTCCGATCTCAAGCACTTCTCCCTTGGACTGACCCTCTTGCGTGGGCCGCAAGGGCTCCTGCAGTCCCACCTTCAAGGTCTGCAAGCCTAGAGGTGTTTGGGAAGGCACAACGAGCAGGTAATCCTCAACAACAAGGGCATCCTGCGGCGGACGAAATTCCCGAATGTAGCGGGGCAAGTTGCCCAAGCCCAATGGGTGGGCCTCCAGTGGTTCGTCTCCAAGCATGGTGGCAATGAGGGCTTGCTCCGGCCTCAGGACCCGCCAGCAGAAAGACAAGTGCAGGTGGGCGCCCCGGCTTACCTCCTCACCGTCCAAGTCATAATCTACCAGTTCCAGCCCACCCAACTGCTGACCGATCTGATATTCCGGCTCCACCTCCCCTTCGGCTCCGCTCAGGGCAAGTCTCACCACCAACTCCGGTGGCTCTGCACTAACCCGATAGAGGATCAAATCGCGTCCCCCGCCGCCGGGTATAGGGCCATCGCACTGGCGTACCAAAACGGGGATGTGCCAGGCTTCGGATTCCACCAAGTCGGGCGGGAGACCCCAAGGCCCGCGGCCAGCCTGGGGGGAATCGAGGCGCATAGTAGTGTAGATTTCGCGTCCCTTCACATCTTCTGGCGATGGCCGGGGATTGGTGAGGTGGGACATCAAAACATCGGGCCGCGCGTTGTAGACCAGCCTCCAGTAGAACATATCGTAGCCGAAGACACCGCCCCGGCCGAGGAGGACACTTCCCTCTGGCAGGATCTCGAACGCGTTCTCGTAGAAATCGTTGATAGCCGTCTCGTGAGAATGGTCGTTCTTCTCGTAGTTGGCCTGCACTTCCCCAGCGATAGGCAAGCAGAGAAGCACGGCCAGCCCCACGTTCACCGCTCCGCGCCACGACCCCAAGACTTCGGAAGTCTGGTCCGAGGACTGGCGGCGACTTTCTAAGCAGCCAAGACTTCCGAAGTCTACTACGTTTAACAAAACGCGAACGTACTCGACAAGCTGATACACTCCATACCCAATGAAAATCGCGTAAACGAAATGCGCTGGGATGAAGAAGACGTCCAGGTCGAAGACGCGATATTGAATCAAGAAGAAAACGTGCACCAAATACATGGTGATGAAGAGATAGAACTTATCGGTGTCGCGGAAGAGCATCTCCCACATCCCGTAGACGCCGAGCACGACACCAACCACGCCGAAGTTCTGCCGCAGGAGTTCCAGGCAGAGGACCATGCGGTCGGGAATGGCCTGGAGAGGCAAAGCGAACTTGAACTGTGGGAAAGCGCCCAAGGTATAGCGGTAGATGCTCTCTAAGGTGCGCGGGGCGTTGCGGAGCACAAAGGCGTCGTTTAGAGTCGAGGATTTGTAGGGCAGCCAGAGGAACTGCAGGCAGCCCAAGAGGAAAAGTGCCAGAGCACCCCCTAGCACTGCTGGCCTCTTCAGGACCCGCCAATCAACCAGTAGAACGTAAAGGGCAAAGGCCGGGCCAAAGCCAAGATTTGACAGGTGGGTGCCCAGGCTGAGGCCTAAAGCGAAGGCAGCGAGCAACAAGCAGGCCGCACGGGGCAAACTGTTGCGGCCCGCTTCCCACCTCAGCAGCCACACGGTGAGCGCGATCATGAACACACTTGGCGCATAGACCTCGGCGATGACAGCCTGCAATCAGAAGGTGTCAGAGAAAGCGAAGAGCAGTGCAGTGAAGGCCGAAGGTAGGCGGCGGTTGGTGATAGTCAGCATGATCAGATAAAGCAGCGCCACCGCTGCCGCTCCGAGGACTGCCGACATCAGGTTTGTCCGGTGGGCTATGTCGCCTACTGGGATGAAGGTGAAGAGCTTGCCAAAGCAGGTATAGAGGGGATAGCCCGTGGAGTGGGCCAGGCCCAGGGTGTAGCACACCGTGGCTAGCTCGTTCCCATCCGCGCTCTGGTAGGAGAGGCTGGGGGTCAAGGTGGCGTTGTAGACGGCCAGAGCCAGAGCGAAGATGAAGGCCAACGAAGTTGGCACGGCAATGGCAGGGTCCAGCCAGCCCCGTGAAATACATATTTCACAGGGCCAGCGAGTTCCCGGAGTTCTTCTCATTTCAATCTCACGAGCTTTGGTTTGCATCTCTTATTCCTCACTCCGACCATCTGGAGAGCAAAGTACCGTCGCTAGCAGCGAGCCATTTCTGTTTTCCACGAATTCGACCCCATTATCCACCCCCTATGTAAAACCCGTATTGTCGCTCTGTAAAATGTCTGTAAAAACGAAGGAGGAGTTTTGGGTATGGTTCATTGGAATGTGCTTTTGCAGCGTAAACGTGAGCACTGCCTTCTCATCGATCCGGAAACACCTAACTGGATCTTAAGTAGTGCATTGGGCGCCTTGATATTGGCCTGTTGCAATGGTCAGACGAGCGTTGCCGATCTAACCCGGATTGTAGTCGAAGCACAAAGAATCTCCTATGAAGAAGCACGCAACACTGTGGCTCAGTTGATCAGACGTGTTGAAGAAGCATCCTTTGTAGCGGATACCAGAGAGGTCCGAGAAACTGACGATCAGAGAAACTACCTGCTCGTAGACTTGAACCTCACAAACGAGTGCAATCTACGATGTCTATACTGCTACGCTGATGCCGGAGGCCCACTCGAATCAGAGATGAGCACTGACGAGGTAATCCATCTCCTTGATCGGTTGGTTGTCCTCAGTCCTACCGTTATTGCTTTCACTGGTGGCGAGCCTTTGCTTCGAAAAGACCTGTTTGAGATCGCGCCCTACGCGACCGAAATTGGCCTTCCAACAAGTCTGGTTACCAATGGCATTCTCATAGACGAGAGAAATGCCGAACAACTCGCGGAGTATTTCGACAAAGTACAGGTTAGTTTAGATGGCAGCACCGCATCAATTCGTGAGAGGCTCCGGGGTAGAAATACATTTGATGAAACTGTCAGTGCACTTCGACTATTAGTAGAAGCAGAACCGAACGCCGCGGTCGGCGCAGCCTTAACTTCCCTTAATCTAGCCGATCTTCCCAATATGGCGCGACTGATACTTGAGATGGACGTAAACTCTTTTCACATAACCGGATTCACAGCTTGGGGCAGAGGAGCTGAACACCCTGATCTCCTACCAGATGTGGACAAATGCATTTGGGTTGCGGACACCCTTGACGAAAAATTCGCTGGCGAAATCGAGCT
>JAUWYT010000201.1 GCA_030615705.1 Chloroflexota bacterium | reverse complement strand
CCAGTTGGGCCTCATCCTCCACGGGCTGGAATGCCTCGCCTGCGGCCTCGTAGGTGACGTGGACCCGTTCTGGCGGAATGTGCAGGCAACGCACGATGTCCCTCTGGGATGCCTGGGAAACGGTGATGATGGCCTCGGCCTTTCGGGCTGCGGCGGTCACTAATCGAGTGTATAATCGCACCAGGGGTGAACCACGATAGGCAGGTAAGATGAGGGGGATGAGGTCGTGGACGGTGACCACTGTCGGCACTGCTGGGAAGAGAGGTGAGGCGAAGTAGGGAACGTGGGCCAGGTCTACGCCCAGGCGACGACAAGCCAGGGGAAAAGACACCTGCTCGAACCAGAGCTTGGCCAGGTTTCTGCTTCCTTTGTCGAAGGGCGTCGCTAGAACATGCCCACCGAGCCCTCTGGAGACGGCTTCCAACTGCTTGCCGCCTGCTGATGGCTGAACGCTGGGGGAAAAAAGAACGTACTGATTTTCCGTGTCTAACCTTAATAACTCACGTAGCAAATTCTCCGTGTATTGTCCACTTCCTGTCGTCGGTCGGCCCAGAAAAAAGCCGTTAACGCCGATACGCATCCTCGGCTCCTCAGCCTTGGCTTCTGAAATATTCCACTGTCCTCTTAAGTCCTTCGTCCAACCCCACCTGTGGCACCCAGCCTAACTCGTGCCGAGCCTTGCTGGCATCCAGGTAGATTTTGAAGACCTCACCCAGCTTTGGAGGGCCGTGGACTGCCTCCTTCTCATAGCCGGTGATCTCCTTCAGCCTGGCGAAGATCTCGTTTATAGAGGTACCGACCCCCCAGCCGAGGTTGTAAATCTGGCCATCGCCCTTTTCCATAGCCTTGATGTTAGCCTCCACGATGTCGCCGACGTAGACAAAGTCCCGCTCTTGCTCGCCGCTTCCGTTGATCACCGGCTCCTCACCCTTGAGCATCTGGCCGGTGAAGATAGCCACCACCCCTGCCTCGCCAAAGGGGTCCTGCCGGGGCCCGTAGACGTTAGGGTAGCGCAGGATGGTGTAGCGCAGGCCATAGTTGAGGCCGTAGAGGTGGAGGTAGTGCTCAACCTGGTGCTTGCTGGCCCCGTAGGGGTCGAGCGGGTTGATGGGGTGGGCCTCATCGGCGGGGAGGTACTCAGGCTCGCCGTAGACAGCCCCACCGGTGGAGGCGTAAATGAATCTCTCGACTCCGTACTTCCGGCTCAGCTCCAGGAGGTTAAGCGAGCCGATGACGTTGACCTCGGCGTAGAGGATGGGCTTCTCCATGGATTCCCGCACGTTCGCTCGCGCCGCCTGGTGATTGACGATCTCAGGGCGCTCAGTGGCGAAGACCTCTTCTAGGTGCCGGGCATCGCGGATGTCGAGGTGATAGAACCTCGCCCGTGGGTTGAGGTGCTCGCGCTTTCCTGTGGAGAGGTCGTCCACAACGGCCACCTCGTGCCCCCCTTCGATCAGAGCATCCACCACATGCGAGCCGATAAAGCCAGCACCTCCGGTAACCAGAATTGTCATCGTCGCTCCCCTTTAGAGTCTTTATCCCTTGAAGGTTTCCTACCTCGTTCGCGGCTATTATACCCCTTCTCGGCAAATTCTCCAAATCCGAACGACAAAGCCCCCTCTCAGGCGAAGAGGAGGCTTGACAGAAGCTGAAACACTACAGCGAATTTAGAATAGAACGAATCAGGAGCAAAGAATTCGTTCCTTTCTCAATTCGACGTAGTCTTCTAGGCGGGTCTCCTCAAATATTCGAATCGTTCCCTCACTTGCGCCGGGGAGGCCGTGCCGGTGATGCCTATCTGCTGGATGGTGATGGAGGCGACGATGTTGCCCAGCAAAGCTGCCTCCTTGGGTTTGGCTCCGCTGCACAGCGCTGACACGACGCTGGCCATCACGCTGTCGCCCGCCCCGACGATGTCTATCCCACCCTCTACCGGCACGGCTGGAACGTGTCGGCAGCCCTCTTCCATGAACAGGAGAATGCCCTGCGACCCAGCGGTTAGAAAAACTGGTTTCTGGTTGCGGCGGAAGAGCTCTGCGCCGCACTCCCTGGCCACCTCCAGGGTGAACTCGCCTTTCCAATCCGGCCGCACGGCCAGCGTCGCCTCGCGCCGGTTGGGTTTGACGATAACATGCCGGAAGAGCCCGATCCGCTCGCGGGAGTCGGCGACGAAGATTTTGCCCGGATAGCGGAGCGCCAATTGCCAGATTTCCTCCCGCACCCGGTCGGTGATCACGCCGCAGTTGCGCTCCTGCACCTGGTCGGCGACCACCACGGCATCCACCTGTGGCACCAACGCCCGCAAACGGCCGATGACCAAATCCTCCACTTCCCCTAGCAGCGGCGAGCGGTTCTTGATGTCGAGCCGCTGGATCTCATACTCCCGGCCGTCGGGTTCCCGCATCATCCGCTTGGTGTAAGTCGGCGTGAAGAGGTCGGACCGCTGGATGAGCGGCTCGATGTCCACTCCCCTCTCCACCAGGCCCCGCCTGAGCTCGTAGCCCTCGCCGTCGTCGCCGATGACGCCCAGTGCCATGACCTTGACTCCCAGAGCCCGGAGGTTGAAGGTGACCGTCCCGGCCGCGCCGGGGCTACATCGCACCTCCACGACCTGATACGCCTCCAATCCTGTCTCCAGCGAGACCTCGCTCAGTCGCCGGTCAATGATCAGGTACTTATCGAGGAAGAAATCTCCCACCACTAGCATATGGACGTGAGGGAAGTTCTCCAGCAACTGGTCGAGGCGTTTTTCGTTCATTGGTAGATTGGTAAATTGGTGCATCAAGTTACCGCAGTTTCTTAATAACCTGCTGGTAGAGGTTAGGGAGCGTGGCCTGGTGGTCGCCACGGATGTAAAAACTCTCGCCGCCGTCCTGGACGGTGCGAACCAGGAGGGTTTTGTAGGGCCGGAAGTAGTAGTGGGCATCAGACTTGGCCGCTTCGCGGTGATAGTCGGGGCCGAGGTCCACCAGATCGAAGACGGCGGTGGTGAAGCGGTTGATGCGTTGCCCCTCCTGGCGAGCCACGTTGCGGGCCATGGCCAGCGCCTTGAGGAAGACCTCCGGGCCCATCACCGCCGTGCCGAAGTTCAAGAGCACCCCGCCCTGCAGATTGGCAACGCTGTGGGCCAGGGCCAGGAAATCGCGGTACGATGTTTCGCCCAGCGCCGCCCCATCGCAGTTGGGGTGCTCGTGGATGATGTCGTAGCCGATGCCCACGTGCACCGTCACCGGCACCCGCAGACGGTAACCCGCCGCCAATATGCTGACCTTGCGGCGCGGGAATTGCCCCTCCTCGATCATCCGCCCAACCGCCTCGCCCATCCCCAGGCCGTCGCGCGCCCCCTGCTTGATGGCCTCGTTGACGCGCCCCGTCTCCTCCCACAGCCCGAACTGCCCTTCCCGAATGTAGCGGGCCACGCTCTCCGTCGTCGCTCCGATGAGAGCCAGCTCGAAGTCGTGGATGGGCCCGGCGCCGTTCATGCCGACGTGGGTGATGATACCCCGCTCTATCAGGTCAACGACGAAGCGCGACAGGCCACGCTTGATGACGTGCGCGCCCATCATCATGATCACCTGAGCCCCGGCCTGATGCGCCCCCGCCACGCGTTCCGCCACCTGGGCCAGCGCCGGTTCGTCGAAGGGTGGAATCGGATCGTCGAGCCGCAGGATGTCGTCCAGGGTCATATCGTGGGCGCGCTCGGACAGGGGCTTGAGCTGCAAATGGTTGCGGTCAAACACCGGGTAGGGCATGTCAGTTCTCCGCAAACAGGTAAGCCACCAGGCGCTCGTGTTCGTGGAAATCGGGGATGATGAGGTCGGCGCCGGCCTCAATCAGCCGTTGGCGCTTCCATTCGTTGATACCCTGGCGGTTGACGTAGCCGCCCGTAGGCCGGCCCTCATCGGAAGCGACCCCCACAGCGATGCCGCCCACGGCCTTGATATCCTCGATCTCGACGTAGCCATCGCCAAAGGTTACGAATTCGGGACCACTCAAATGGTTTTCGTCGAGGATGCGCTCAATGACCATCCTCTTGGAGTAATTCTGGTAATCATCCAGCGCGCCGTAGATACTGGCAAAGTAGGACGACAGCCCCAGGGCCGCCGCCTCATCCAGCACGTAGACCTCGTCAGTACCCGAGGCCAGGTAGCAGGATACGCCACGGGCACGCAAGGCCTCCAGCATCGGCACTGCACCTGGCACCATCATCTCTGCTGGCTCGATTTCGCCGTTCTTCAGCCCGGCCACGCGCCCCTTGATGCGCTCCCACAGCCGGGCCAGGTACATCCATTTGTATTCCAGAGGATCGAGCGGCTCTCCCCCACGCTGGCGTACCTCCTGGCAGAGCTGGATCATCTGATAGATGGTCTGCTTGCCCGTCAGCCG
>JAUWYT010000249.1 GCA_030615705.1 Chloroflexota bacterium | reverse complement strand
GGACCAAGGGTACAGGACTAAGTGCCAGAGGACCAAGGGTTCAGGACTAAGTGCCAGAGGACCAAGGGTACAGGACTAAGCGCCAAAGGACCAGGGGCTTGTCGAAGTGAATGCTGCCTGCTTCTGGGCTGGAAAGGCCATCATGAACAAGCGCCGCGAGTAGCACAAACGCATGAGGAACAACTGGACGGTGACCTGCTCGCCGGCGATGATGGCGACGCCTTCACTTCAAGCCACCTGCCCATCGGTACCGGGATCGAGCTCCAGCGGGACGGACACCTTGGGCCCCTTCTGCTCCCGCCGCCGGGCTATGTAGTTCCGCACGCCGGACTCGCTGCCGGTGTAGCCTTCAGCCTTGATGGTTTCGTAGATCTTGCGTGCGGTGTAGAGTTGCTTGCGCGGCAGCCGCTCGGCCGGGAGTTGGTCAATCAGCGCCTCGTATGGCCCCAGCACCGGTGCCTCCGGGGCTGCCTCAAGGTGTAGCGAGCTGCTTCCGCACAGCCGATGGCGCGCCGGACGACCCGGCGGCCGCAATGGAAGTCCCTGGCAAAGGCACGGATACTCTTGGCCTCGATGAAGTACGGGCGTCGGATAGCTTCTTGTTTCTCCGCCTTGATCATCTCCTCACCTCCACTATCAATGGGTTGTTTGCCCCATATGGTAGCGGAGGATGGCCAGGTGGGTTCATTCTCAATTGTCAAATCTCGGGTCAGTGGGCTCAGTTTATTTTAGCGAAAAGAGGTGTTTGCATCCTTCAGCGAAATGTGCTATAATGTGTTATGAGAAAAGGTGGCACAGAACAATGTTGCTAGTTTATCCAAAAGGAGGTAGGTGTGGCCTTATCGAGAGATAAGAAGGAGGCCATCATCCAGGAACATCACATGCACCCCACAGACACCGGCTCGCCCGAGGTCCAGATCGCGCTGCTGACGAGCAGGATCGATCAACTGATCGAGCACCTAAAGAACCACAAGCACGACGAACATTCGCGGCGAGGACTGTTGAAGCTGGTCGGGCAGCGCAGGCGTCACTTAGCGTATCTGAATCGAAAGGACTCAGAACGCTACAGAAAGATTATCGGGCGACTGGGTCTACGAAAGTAGCAGATGGCAGACGGCAGATGGCAGATAGCTGATAGCGGTGAGCCATTAGCGATATGCTATAAGCCATAAGCTAATATGGGGTTGGGTGATGAGGTTTAGGAATTGGGGAGTGGGCCAAAGCCTGGTAATTGGGATTTGACTTACTCCCCAGTCCCTGGCCTCTGAGCCTGGCCTCAGCTTGGAGGTGTAAATCTTAATGGCAAATCAATTCACCGCTGCTATTGGGGACTATCCCATTAGCATTGAGACCGGCAAGCTGGCCGGCCAAGCGGGTGGTGCTGTCACCTTGCGTTGTGGCGACACCTTGCTCTTGGCCACGGCCACTATGTCGGAGGAACCCCGCGAAGGCATAGACTTCTTCCCCCTGACTGTAGACTACGAGGAAAGGCTCTACGCTGCAGGACGCATCCCCGGCAGCTTCTTCCGCCGCGAGGGGCGCCCCCACGAGGCAGCCATCCTCATCTGTCGCCTCACTGACCGCCCCCTCCGCCCCCTCTTTCCCAAAGACCTGCGCAATGACGTGCAGGTTATCATCACTGCGCTGTCCCACGATCAGGAGCATCAGATTGACATTCTGGCTATCATCGGTGCCTCAGCGGCCCTTACTATCTCCAACGTCCCCTTCATGGGGCCGCTGGGGGCGGTGCGGGTGGGTTACATTGATGGGCAGTTGGTCTTCAATCCTATCATCTCCCAGATGGAAGGGAGCAGCCTGGACCTGCGCCTGGCTGGCACAGCCGACGCCGTGATGATGGTGGAGGCTGCTGCCAACGAGGTGCCGGAGGAACTGATAGTGGAGGCCATCAAGGTCGGCCACGAGGCTATGCAACCCATTATTGCGCTCCAGGAGGAGATGCGCCGCCAGGTGGGCAAGCCCAAGACGGAGTATCCATCCTTCGCCGTGAGTGAGGGATTGCGCCAGGTCGTGGTAGAACGACTGGGTGGGCGGATCAATGAGGTCCTGGACGAGACCGGCGAGAAGGAGAAACGCAACAAAGCCCTGGACGCTCTCCAAGAGGAACTCTTGGCTGAGCTGAGAGGTGAATACCAGGAGAGAGACGTCGAGGAGGTCTTCAGCGACTTGCTGAGGGCCGAGGTGCGCAGGCAAATACTCTACGAGGGCGTTCGCCCCGATGGGCGCGGCCCTGAAGAGATCCGATCCATATCCTGCGAGGTGGGCATCTCGCCGCGGGCCCACGGAACGGGGCTCTTCAACCGGGGCGAGACCCAGGTGCTGACCATCGCCACCCTGGGCACACCCAGGGAAGAGAAGCGCCTGGACGGCCTCTATCCCGAGGAGTCCAAGCGCTTCATGCACCACTACAACTTCCCGCCCTACTCCACTGGGGAGACCCGCTGGCTGCGCGGGCCAGGCCGGAGGGAAATCGGCCATGGGGCCCTTGCCGAGCGAGCTCTCTTGCCCGTGATCCCCCCCGAGGAGGAGTTCCCTTATACCATCCGCCTGGTTTCCGAAGTGCTCTCCTCCAACGGTTCCACTTCCATGGCCAGCGTCTGCGGTTCCACGCTGGCCCTGATGGACACCGGCGTACCCATCAAAGCCCCGGTGGCTGGCATAGCTATGGGCTTGGTCAAGGATGGGGACGAGTACCGCATCCTGACCGATATCCAGGGGATCGAGGATCACCTGGGGGACATGGATTTCAAGGTGGCCGGTACCAGGAAGGGCATCACCGCGCTGCAGATGGATATCAAGGTCAAGGGCCTGAGCTACGAGATCATGGCCGAGGCCCTGGCGCAGACAAAGGGAGCACGCTTCTTCATCTTGGATAAGATGCTGGAGGTGCTTCCTGAGGCAAGGCCGGATCTGTCGCCCTACGCGCCGCGCATCACCATCGTCAAGGTTGATCCAGAGATGATCGGCGCTATCATAGGCCCTGGCGGCAAGACCATCCGCCGTATCCAGGAGGAGACGGGGGTCAAGATAGATGTGGAAGATGACGGCAGCGTCTACATCGCCTCGACCGATGGTCCCAGTGCCCAGCGGGCCAAGGAAATGGTAGAAGCTCTGGTAGAGAAAGCGGAGATAGGAAAGATTTACACCGGCAAAGTGGTACGCATCGAGGATTACGGAGCCTTCGTGGAGATACTACCCGGCAAGGATGGCATGGTACACATTTCGCAACTGGCGGATTACCGGGTGCCCAGTGTACGGGATGTAGTTCGGCTGGGCGACGAGATCATGGTTATGGTCATTGACATTGACCGGGAGGGTAAGATAAAACTGTCCCGTCAGGCTATCCTCGAGGGTTGGACGGCCAAGGAGGCCCGCGAGCACGACCGCAGGCCCTCCGGTCGAACGGGGCGGCGCGATTCGCGGGGCTCTGGCCCAGGCAGCAGCGGGTCGCGCGATCGTCGCCCTTCCCGGCGCCGCTAGCTTGTTGGAAGTCGGAAGCCTGTCCTGAGCCCTTTGTCCCTGGGCCCTGTACTTAGGCCGCCCTCTGTCCTTGGGCCCTGTACTTGTCGCCCTTGGTCCTTTGGTCCTGTACTCAGGCCGCCCTCTGTCCTTGGGCCCTGTACTTGTCGCCCTTGGTCCTGTGGCCCAAGGAC
>JAUWYT010000272.1 GCA_030615705.1 Chloroflexota bacterium | reverse complement strand
CTCCGGACGGTCGAGGCCGTCAACCAGCGTCTTGGATCGGGTGGTGATCCGCACCGGCTGATCCTCGATGGTCACGGTCTGGATGCCGAAGAATTTGTGGGGCGCGAGGGTGATGAATCGGAAACGCAGCCCCAATTCCTCAATGGTGACTTCAGCTTTGCGGCGGGTAGTGGCCACAAGAACGGTGTGAGGCAGCAAGTCGGAAAGGGCGTGGAAGGAGAGAGCTGAGGCGTAGGCGATGGCGTAGGGCTGCACCAGGTGGGCGGCGATAACAAACTCGTGAGCACTGTAGAGCCCTTCCATCCCCGCTTCCAGAGGCAAAATGAGGTATTTGCCCTTTTCCAGGCGGAGCAGCCATCGCTTGCGGGTCAGGTGATAGAGCAGCTTGTTGATGTCCTGGCCCCCATTGCCCAAAGCCGCGCGTGCCTGAGCGGTGGAAAAGACGACATGCCCATCGGCGGCCAGCCCGTTGAGCAAGCGGGTCTCAGTTGGACCGAGTGTTCGTGTTTGTGTCATCATTATGCCCTTTCTATGGGATAATGATAGCACGGATTGTGCAAAAATGCAAGAGCCGCCGCCGCGCCTCTGCCACGCTCAGCGACATCGGAGGCGGGCTCCAGACCCTCCACGCCCGCTGCGCGGAGCAACTCCAGGTCACGGACGACGCCAGTGGTCTAACTACAAAGCCCTCTATTTCAGCCCTTACGCTTACGGCCACTAGCTAAACAATCAAGCTGGTACCAACCCCTGTCTGACGCGCAGCACTTCACCCACTCTCTCCAGGGAGAGACGGCCAGCATTGACTGCGTCTTCTATTTTCTCTAGCTTTTGCATGGTGCGCCGGTCATAGTAGCGCTCGCCGCAATTGTTGCAGACCAACACTTCCACTGGAACGAGAATCATATCTTTGCCGCGAGATAACTGCTCGTTCACACGGCACAACGAGATGTCAGTGCTGTGGCAGATGATACATTTCACAAGGATCCTTTCAAAGACCCAGAACGTTCCTCAGTTGCTCTTGAATGGCCTGCATGTCTGCTGGCGGTATTGTACCCAGGCGGCCCTCGATCATGGTCTGCTTAATGGTGCGGATGATGCCAGTGGCCACTGACGGGAAGAGCAGGCCCGTTTCTTGCCAGCCACTGATAGAATGATCGCCAACCAGGGGCCGATCCACATTGCTGGTGATGGCCGCGACAATGGCCTCCTGCCGACCCTGGTGATACTCGCTCGTGCTGACGATAACGGCCGGGCGGCGCTTGGCTCCGCTCCCGTTGGTGAAGACAAAGCGGATCAAGACCACGTCCCCGTGCTCATAGATGATCATAGGCGGCATCCTTGTCGTTATCCCATAGCTCGGCCAGCACGGGATCAGCCTCGGCCGTCAGGGCCAGCAGACCTTCGTCTTCCATCAAGGGCGGCAGGTCCTCGGCCAGACGTTCCTCCAGCACCTCCAGTACGTACTGGCGCATGGAGATGTCATTCCGAGCGGCTGCTAACCGCAGGCGGCGCTTCACTTTTGGGGGGACATCAATCGTCAGCCGGGTTCGTTTCTTAGTCGTGATTGCCATACGGTACCTCCACACCGTCAATTATACCACATTGGCACCAGGGTGACAAGGCACTTCTCTTGGGAGCGTCACAACCTGGGGAGGCCCCCCGGTGTAGGGGCAAGACCCCATGCTTGCCCAAGGGCGGCCACGGGGTGCCGCCCTTACGCCGTTCGGCTGAGCTCAAGTCGAAGCCTGGATTCCATCGCGCCCAACCCAAGAACGAAAAGGGTTCACCCTGACGGATTGCATTGGGTGAACCCTCGCAGCCTGCCTCGACAAGGCGGCTTGCGAGTCATCAGAATTGTGGTAATCACAATGTTCAAGCTGCCTTCTTCTTTGCACCGACGCTCTCCAAGTATCTCAGGACCTCCCTCCTGGACCTGGCGAAATAGCGCAACAAGGCTCTGTCAGAGCTCTTAAAGCCTTTGATGGCACGCTGCGCACAGGTACAACAACCAAGGGAAGCCCTGTAACTGCCAAGATCGCATCTCAGGCACTTGCACAGCTTGATCATCATAAAACAGAAAGCTAAACTGTCCTCGTGTGTCTCTGGCAAAGCAGAAACTCGCTCTACTAACTCATCCCATTGCCCATCCCTCAACCCCTTGAGACCCAGGATACAGCGGGGTGGAAATAAGATTTCGCTCTCAGGATACATTCGCTCCAACACCTCTACTTTCTTTATTAACTACTGCAAATGCCTTTTCCAGGCGATCCCTACCTCTCCTCAAGACCGCCGAAATAGCCCTCCTCAGGACCCCAACGCCGTCCGCACCTGCAGATAGCGGAGCACATCGCTGCGGCGCAACAAGCCTATCAACCTCTCCCCCTCCACCACCGGAAGCTGGCCAACGTCACGAGCGTTCAGGCGCGCCAAGACAGTACTGCCATTATCTCCAGGAGAGACGGTCTGCAACTCCGCCCGAGGGGTCATGACTTCGCTTACCCGCGTGGAGGACCACCTCTCCCTGGGAACAGCTTTGACGTCGTGCAAGCAGATGATGCCCCGCAGCATGCCGACATCAGCCACGGGAAAGGAGTGCTCGCGGAGGCGCAATATGTACTCGTCCACTAACTGCTGCAAGGTGAGATCCCCGCTCACCCTAGCGAAGTCCGCGGTCATGAGATCGCCAGCCCTGACCTCCTCCAGCATCTCTCTGACCAGCACCTGGCGATAGCCTCTGGTGGCCGCACTATACAGAAACCAGCCGATGAAGATGATCCAAAGTCCGTTGAGCCATCGGCCTCCGAAGATCTGCCAGGTACCCCCGAGGATGAAGAGCAAGGCTATCCCCTGGCCAGCCCAAGAGGCCAGTCGGGTGGCCATCTTTAGGTTTCCGCTGAGCCCCCAGATCAGTGCCCGCAGCACTCGCCCTCCATCTAAAGGGAAGCCCGGGATGAGGTTGAAAATGGCCAAGCTAACGTTGATCATGGCCAGATAGCGGGCTAAAGCGGCCAAGGGCTGGATGAGACCTCGAGTCAAAAACCAGAGGATACCGAAAGCTATCCCGGTGGCCAGGCTAAAGAAGGGCCCCACGATGGCCATGAGCAACTCCTTGAGCGGTTCGTCTGGCTCCTCGGTGATCCTAGCCACACCGCCGAAGATGAAGAGTGTGATACTACGCACCTCTTCTCCCTGGCCGATGGCCACCAGGGAGTGAGTCAACTCGTGGCCCAACACGGAGCCGAAGAAGAGGATGCTGGTAATCACGCCCACCGTCCAATGTAACCAAGTCGGCCAGCGAGGATGTTGCTGCG
>JAUWYT010000111.1 GCA_030615705.1 Chloroflexota bacterium | reverse complement strand
CTCGAAGGTGCGGTGATTCATGATCTGCGCCGGGTAGTGGAACAGGTGCTCCGGCACGGCGATCTGCGGCGAATCCAGGTGGAGCTTGACCGTGTAGTCGTCTGCCTTCTCGATGCCCTCCGGCTTCAAGTAGGACATCAGACCCAGGATCGAAGAACCCACCTCCTCATCCAGCCAATCCTTCATGTTGAAGACGACGTCGTCGGCGTTGAACTCGTCGCCGTTGTTGAACTTGATCCCCTTGCGCAAATGGAGCGTCCAGGTCTTGAGGTCGTCGCTGGCCTCCCACTTCTCCAACAGGTAGGGGTGGGTGACGTTGTTCTCGTCGGTCAGCGTCAGGTATTCGGCCATGTGACGCGTGGTGTTGGAATTGGCTATCCAGGAGTAGCGAGCGGGGTGATCGATGCGTCCCACGGTTCCATGTATATGCAGCGTGCCGCCGCGCGTGGGGCCGGTTGGTGTCGGAGTCGGTGGCACCGGGGTGGGCTTCGGCGTCGCCGTGGGCGCGGGCTTCGGCGTCGGAGTGGGTGCTGCCTTCGGCGCACAGCCAGCGATCAGGCCTTGCGCCGCCGTCAGGGACAGGCCCAGGAGAGTCGCGTAGCGCAGGAACTCCCGCCGGGACATCTTCCCCTTGAGATACTGGTCCTTTAGTTCAGGAATGCTCTCGTGTGACATTTTCTTCCTCCTTAATCTTAATGTACCAACTAGAGGTCGCAAAACCGAACGTCTCTGCGAATATTTACCGAACCTCGTCTGATACGAACCACCTCCTTCTCAGAGTCCGTACGTCATCCCAGGATGCCAGCCAGCTTGAAGAAATTGGCCAGCAACTTGCGTCCGTCAGCGTGTTCCTGCGTGTAGCGTTCGGGATGAAACTGGGTCCCGTAGACCAACGGACCGGTATGCCGGATGGCCTGAATCCGACACACATCAGTAGATGCCAGCACCTCAAAACCCGGTGGAGTCTCTTTCAGTTCCCAGCAGTGATCTTCGAACAGAATGGGTTCTTGTCCCAGACCGTCGAAGAGGGGATCCGACTTGAGAATACGCACCGGCAGGAAGCCCCATTCCTTGAAATCATCCGCAGCAGAATCTGGACAAGCACCCTCTTCCTCGTTGTCCAGCCGCCGCATGGGGCCGACGGGGGCTCCGTGGGCTATGGCAATTAGCTGGCAACCGCCGCATAAGCCCAGGATCGGCAACTCGGCAGCCCGGATGATATGGCACATTTCAGCCAGGTCTGCCTCGCCATACTCGGCCCAGTCCGTCGCGTTGCCACTAATGATCAGCGCCCGTATTCCCCACTCGCTGAGCCGTTGGCGAGTGACGTGCGAATAGCGCTGCACCAAACAGGCCTCCCCGGAGATTTCTTCCAGCCTCAGCTTGACATCCATGCACTGAGCAAGGTGGGTAGACCTTTTCTCCGGGTCCTGAAGTATCCTTTCATGCTCGATGTCTACGTAGCAAATCATCCTTCTGAAATCATCGGGCGCAGAATAGGGGTTCAATGAGGCTCAAGGACATAATGGCACGTAAAGCATTTCCACACTTATTATATCATACCCCTATGACTAAAGTGACCTGTGAATCTGGCCTGGATGACCGCGCCCACTTCGGACGGCAACCAACGTAATGCGTAAAGGGACTGAGACCTGACTACGTTGTACGCTTTGCGCTGTCCTCTCGCTCTTTCAGTACCTCAGCGATCACTTCTTCCGCCGCCTCTGGCAGAGGGGGCACCTGGTGCTCGGCCAGGATCTGGCGAGCACGCTCGTTGGCGCGGGTGGCCATGTCCTTACGGCCCTTTTCCACCCAGCGATCATAGCGCATGCGGTCAATCAGCTCCGGCCGCCACTGGGCCCACTTCCAGTTGTCCAGCGTGTGATCGTCGGCCAGGAAGCCACCGCCGGGCTTGGCTCGATGGATTGCCTCGCGGGCCAGAGTGCGTTCGCTGATTTCCACGCCGCCCATGATGTAGCGCACCTCGCGGATGATCTCGTCGGCCACCACCAGCATCTCCATCGAGGAAGTAGTGCCGTATTCAATGTAGCCCACGTCGTGGACCAGGTTGCAGCGGGTCAGGAAGGCACTCATCATCGAGATAGCTGCCTCTATGCCAGCCTGGGCGTCCACCACTTTGCTGTCGGCGGCGCCCGCTGTGCCCCACACCGGCAGGTCGTAATAGCGGGCCAGGTCGGCACAGGCGGCCATGCCCAGCGGCCACTCCGGGCTGCCATAGCTGACGATGGCCGATTTCATGTCCAGTGCGGCAGTGTTCATGCCGTACAGAAAGGGTGTGCCCGGTCGCACCAACTGGGTGAGCGCCAACCCAACCAGGGACTCGGCGTTGCCCAGGGCCAGCGCACCGGCCAGAGTGATCGGCCCGCCGCCGCCGGTATTGGGCGAAGGCGGGTAGGTGACGGGGATGCCCTTTTCGGCGCAGAACAACAGCTTGTCTACCGATTCGTCGTTGTAAAGCAGGGGGGAGATAGGCTCGGCGTAGTGCAGCATGAAGGGCTTTTCGCGCAACTCGTCCTCGCCGCCGGCCACTGCGCAGGCGATGCGGTAGATGTCTTCCATGTCCTCCCGGTTGTTGGCCGTGTAAACGTTGGGCTTGACTGAGCCACGGATCATGGAGATGAAGCTGTGGAGATAGTGATCCAGGGGTGGCACGTCCGACGGACTGCCCATGGACATTACGAAATCAATCTGGGCCAGGCTGTCGCACAGATGGGCGATGCGCCGCACGTCCTCGGCGGTGGCTTTGCGCCGCTGTCCGGTCTCTACGTCAATAGTGAAGGGGCAATCGGAGCCAGGCCCAAAGAAAACCTTGCCCGCCTCAAGAGGCATGGTCAGTTCGCCCAGCCGATTGAACATGGGGATGCGCGGTGAAGCGGAGGCGATGGCGTCCATCACCAGATGGGGCGGGATCTTGATCCGGCCTTCGGACTCCCAGGCCCCGGCGTCGACCAGCAACTCGCGCCCGACCTCGTTCTTCATCACGATGCCCGTTCCAGACAGAATGTCCAGGCTGGCGTGGTGGATGGCCTCAATCTGTTCGTCGGAGAGCATGCGGATGGTGGGATGCAGCGTTTCGATGGGAATTTGTTCCGTCATTGGAGATCTCCTCATTAAGAAACCATGAAACACAAAACGTGAAACGTAACGGTTGCCGCTTCCGTTTCACGTTTTACGCATCACACCCCCATCAGATTCCGCGCCACATCCACCGCAGTAGCCGCATCGGGCGCGTAGGCGTCGGCGCCGATCTGCTCTGCGAAGGCTGCTGTCAGCGGCGCGCCGCCGACCATAATCTTGACCGTGTCGCGCAGTCCTGCCTCCTCCAGCCCCTCGATGGTCGCTTTCATCCCTGTCATGGTCGTGGTCAGCAGGGCCGACATGCCTATGAGCTGCGGTTGGTGCTCGCGCACGGCGGCCACGAAGGCATCGGGCTTGACGTCGGTGCCCAGGTCAATGGTCTCGAAGCCCGCCCCCTCCAGCATCATCTTGACCAGGTTCTTGCCGATGTCGTGCAGGTCGCCCTGCACCGTGCCGATGAGATACTTGCCCGCGCTGGGCACCTCACCCTCCGCCAGCAGCGGGCGCAGGATGTCCATCCCCGCGTGCATGGCCCGGGCCGCGATGAGCACCTCAGGCACGAACAGGTCGCCGGCCTTGAAATCCTTGCCTACCTCATCCATGCCGGCAATGAGGCCGCCGTTGAGGATCTTGGCCGGGGCCATCCCCTGATCCAGCGCCTGGTGGACCAATGTGGCAACGACGTCGTCCTCGCCCTTGTACAGGTTGGAGGCGATCTGTTCTAAAACGTGCGCCTTAGTATCCATGGTTCGCCCCTTTCTAAGGTGATCTGAAGGCAGACCGATTACCATAAGCGCCTCGGCATGGCCGGGACGCTTACCACAATTCTCGAAACCTGTCCGGATTTGAGTGAACTGTGCGTTATTGTATACTCTTATCTTGGCCCTGTCAAGTAGCCGTATTAGTTAGCGGACAGCTCAGTAACATTGTCTTTTGCCTCCGGCCCGGAGGGAGGGAATGATACCACTTCGGTAACATTTTCTATGACGGAATACGCTCACTTGACAGTTGGCAGAGGGCACGCTATAATGATCATAATTTGAACACTAATCCGATAAGTCAATATGCCCGGAGAGATCCCTTCCACCCTGAGTGGGCTGAGACAGGCGCGAAGGAAGGTGATGGATGGGTCATTAGCTGTCGGGTTGAGCTATGGAAGCAAGCACGGCCGGAGAAAACAGAGGCCGGCTGAATGGAGGGAAAGCGTAAATCCCTCGAGGCAATCTTTGGTAGGCGTTTTGTGCAGACACACACAAGAAAACCAGAAGTGCCTCCTAACATTGGACACAATTTGAGCGATTCTTGTGAACATGGAGGGTCTGTGCTTGCACACATCGCCACTGGTCTTCGAACTCGGCCGGGGTGGGGTAGCCCAACGAGGAGTGGATGCAGTTGTGCGTGTAGACCTCGTCGAGGAACCGACCCAGTTGACCGACGACATCTGTATGGTCCTCATAGTCCAATAAGCCAACTCCTTGCTCTTTGATGGTTCGCATCAGCCGTTCAGCGTAGCCGTTCTGCCAGGCTTCACCCACTTCGGCCACGCTGATTCGCACGTTAGCCTCCTGGAGCAGTTGGGTGTAAGCCGTGGCGGCATACTGGACTCCCTGGTCAGAGTGATGAATTTCCGGGGTGTGATGAGCCAGCGCTCGCTGCAAGGCGATCAGGCCCAACGACTGGTCCATTACGTCCCACATGCCATCCTCGGATACAGCGGGTGAAGATGTGCATGATCACCGCCAGGCTTCGCCGTGAGCCTTCGGGCTGAGGGCCTCAAGGCCGAAGGCTCAGCCGAACGGCGCAAGCCTGGCCCTGCTTGTTGCTGCGGACTGGCGTCCGCACTCCGTTGCCCATGATGATTCCCAGTGGGCTAATGGGCATGTCCCCAGGTTGCGACGCTCCCACGCATTGGCTAGCCGAAAAGTGTAAAAAGTGCTACAATCCCAAAGAGGGCCCAAGCCAAGATCGAGTTGGCCAAAAGCCTGAATCAGCCTGGGAGGTGAAAAACTATGGAGAAGAGGAGAGACCAATTGAGCAAGGAGGAGAAAATCCAGCTCCTGAAACGCGTCGCCGAGAGCGAGGACTATTTCACCAACTACCTGCCTGTGCTCAAGGATTTCCTGGACGACGAGGAGGCTGAGGTGCGCAAGCTGGCCATTGGCGGCCTTTGGGATTACCCTAAGCCGGAGATGATCGAAGTGCTCTTCGACAAGGCCGAAAACGACCCTGACAAAGAGGTCCGCTGCAAAGCCATCATCACTCTGGGACGCTACATCTGCGAAGGCGAGATGGCCGACTACGACTTCGACTGGGGACCGATAAAAGAGATCATGTGCGAGGATGAGCTGCCCCGGGAGGACTTCCTGCGGGTGAAAGAGTTCTTCCTGGGCCTCTACAGGGACCAAGAAAAACCCTTGGACGAGCGCCGCTTCGCCGTCGAAGCTCTGGGCTTCCTAACCGATCCCGAGGTCTTCGAGATCATCGAAGAGGCCTATGCCCATCCCGACAAGAAGATGAAGATGAGCGCCATCTTCGCTATGGGCCGCAGCGGCAACGTCCGTTGGGAGCATGCCATCTTAGATGAGCTGTACAACCCGGTGAAAGAACTGCAGCTTGAGGCCATCAGGGCGGCAGGGGAATCTGGCTTCGACGGGGCCGGCAAGGATCTGTGGCGGCTGACCTACTCTGACGACCGGGACGTGAAGCTAGAAGCCATCTGGGGCCTGGGGCAGACCGGTTGGGAAGGGGCCTTCGAGCGCTTAGATGAACTGACCTATCTCGGCGAGGATGAGGAAATCCGAGAGATGGCAGAGCTTGCTTTGAAGGGCTGTTACCTGTACAGTGGGTCATTGGACGAGTATTACGAAGAGGGCGATTGGGAG
>JAUWYT010000240.1 GCA_030615705.1 Chloroflexota bacterium | reverse complement strand
TGCGGAGATAGCGGAAGCGGCTGGTAAGAACGTTGCTGTTGCCGTAGCCAGGGAGACGGTCCGAGCACCAGGGTTTCAACGGAGGTAAGGAAAAGGGAAGGCTGGTTTTCAGAAAAAGGAAAAGAGTAAGATTCCCTGAAGGAAGGAGAAACGATGAGCGTCAAAGCCTACATCCTGGCAAGCGTGGAGGCCGGCCTGGGCGAGGATGTGATCGAGCCTCTATCAACCCTCGAAGGGGTCAAGAGCGCCCACAACGTCACGGGACCCTACGATCTGATCGCCGTCGTCGAGGTTCCGGACACCGATGCGCTGGGGGAGTTGGTCATCACCAAGATCCAACCGGTAGAGGGCATCGCCTACACCCTCACCTGCGTGGTTATATGAACTTCGAGAAATCATTCCGGTAATAACTGCCGGCGATCGCCCTGGGTTTCTGATCCAGTGGGCCGGGTAAAATCCGTAGGGTATGTTTCATTTGAGTTGGAGAGTATGCTACTTGCTCTGCAGGCTAGATGTGCTTCAGAGCTTGCTCAAAGGGGATCGTCAGATCCCCGTCCAATCCCACCAATTACGCGGAGCCACCCATTATCCCGCTGGATAACGCCAACCTCCTACTGGCCTGAGCCACTGGATCTGGCGATCCAGCGGGAGCAAATGTGGCTTCAACTGAGATGAAACGCACCCAAATCCGTAGCATCGGCAAACTCAGGTCAATGGTGCGGGAGATGCTGGCGGAGGAGCTTGGGGAGATTGACTGCCTGGTTAGGGAGCAGTCTTTCATTGGCTGGGTTCTGAGTGAGGGTAAGGGGGTATAATCTTGGCTGAACATGCGTACATCGAGGACATCGCCGCCCACGTGGGCGAAGAGGCTACCCTCAAGGGTTGGCTCTATAACAAAACGGATAAGGGGAGGCTGCAATTCCTCCTGGTGCGAGATGGCACAGGGGTGATCCAGGCCGTGGTCTTTGAGGATGACGTGTCTCCTGAGGCATTCGAAGCAGCCAAAACGGTGACCCAGGAGTCATCCCTGATCGTTACAGGCACCGTCCGAACTGACAAGCGAGCACCGGGCGGCTACGAGCTCACGGTGAACGATGTAGAGATCGTGCAACTGGCTGAGGATTACCCTATAACCCCCAAGGAGCACGGCGTGGATTTCCTGATGGATCGCCGCCACCTTTGGCTGCGCTCCCCCAGACAGCATGCCATCCTGCGGGTGCGGGCCGAGGTGGTGCGGGCCATCCGCGATTGGCTGGACTCCCACGGCTTCGTCAACCTGGACACCCCTATCCTCACCCCCTCCTCCTGCGAGGACACCTCCACCCTCTTTGAGACCGACTACTTTGGGGACACGGCCTATCTCGCCCAGAGCGGCCAACTCTACAACGAGGCCAATATCATGTCCTTCGGCAAGGTCTACTGCTTCGGCCCCACTTTCCGGGCCGAGAAGTCAAAGACCCGCCGCCACTTGCTGGAGTTCTGGATGCTGGAGCCGGAGATGGCCTGGGCCGACCTGGACGAGTGCATGAAGGTCGAGGAGGAGCTCGTCAGCTACCTCGTCCAGACGACGCTGGAGAATCGAGCCCAAGAACTGAAGACCCTCCAACGCGATACAACGCTGCTGGAAAAAGTGGAACCACCATTTCCGCGCATCACTTATGACTCAGCAGTTGAAATCCTCAGCAGGGACGGCGTATCCATCGAGTGGGGCGATGATTTCGGGGCCCCTCACGAAGTGGCCTTGGCCGAGCACTTTGAGAAGCCGGTCTTCGTCCACCACTATCCCACTCAATGCAAGGCCTTCTACATGGAGATTGACCCTGAGCGGCCAGAGGTTTGTCTTTCGGTGGATTTGCTGGCCACCGAAGGGTATGGTGAGATCATTGGTGGCGGTCAGCGCAGCGCCAGCTACGAGTATCTGGAACAGCAGGTGGAGAGGCTTGGCATCCCTCGCCAGGCCTATGAGTGGTATCTCGATCTGCGGCGCTACGGATCGGTGCCCCACTCCGGCTTCGGCCTGGGCCTGGAGCGGACTGTGGCCTGGATCTGCGGCGTGAAGCACATCCGGGAGACGATTCCCTTCCCGAGGCTGCTGGGTAGGATGTATCCATAAGCATCACCATTGCATAACTTACAGGAACGAAGCTCGATCGCCCACTTGCTATCGCTCACTTCCGTAGAGGATGCCCTCACCGCTTATTACGCCCTCTATCATAAACGGACGCAGCTCTTCACTCACGGCCAGGAGGTCGCCGACGGCTTCCTCGCCATCTGTCAGACTGGACACGACCTTTTCACACCCCTGGTCGTGATGCGAGCCGACTCCGGCAACGTGTTGTCCGCTCTTCTATCCAATCACCTGGACAAGGGCCGGGAGTATCTCTTCGCTGCGAAAGAACAAAGGGCCTCAGTCCTGAAGCGATGTCTCATCACCTGGGATGAGCACCACAACCTGATCTACACTGTTGACGAGGCGAGCTTCCGACCAGATTCTCGCCACCCCGTCGAAAAAGTAGTCCCTGTACTGAGCTCCGCCGAAGTAAAGGAAGACCGCTTCCCTCGCTTTGAGATCAGGGATGGCGAGAGCGTGATCGCGGCCGCAGGCACAAACTGGTGCTCGCCTCACTTTGCCGAGGTCGGCGTCTGGACCCAGGAAGGTTACCGGGGACGGGGCCTGGCTAAGGCAGTCGTCTCTGCCTGCACTTCTGAATTGCTAAAAGAAGGGATCAAGCCCCTCTATATCGTCACCGAGAGCAACGCCGCTTCGATTCGGATCTGTGAAGCTCTTGGCTATCGCTTCTCTGGCTACAGGGAGTTCTCTTGCAAAGGCAGGCTGTGACCGAAACAGATCATTTGTATCGCCTTTGCCGTCAGATAGACCATTGGGGGCGCAAGATTGCTGAGTTGAATCGTGACGAAGATGAGCCAGTCGAGGATCAGGAGATCCCACACAGCAAAGAAGAAGAGGAGCAGCGCGCTGTTGGTAAAGGCCGCCAGGAACCACAGCTTGCCGCCGTTCTGCTGCCGGAGCTTGGCGTTCGAATAGAGCACCACGCCTACGGCGACGCCGAAGAAGAGCACGGCGACGATGATCTTCTGGACGGGCGGCACCTCGACTTCACCGACCACGGCCCGGATGTCCGGCATGTAGTCGTGAACCACATCGCCGGGTTCACGTAAAGAGACCCGTAAATGATGATCGTGAGCAGGACACTCAAGATGGTGCCGTCAATGAGTATTCGTTTCAGGGACAACTGATTTTTCACGATTGCCTCCTAGAGCGAAGATCAGCATTTTGTGCCGGCAAGCCATCGGTAGCCGCTTTCCTCCCACGCCTGGCGCATCACCGGGTTGCGCCTCAGGTAAGCGTCAACGATTTCTTTCGGGACGCCGTTGGCCGGGCAGGAGAAGTTCACGCACCGCGTGCACACGTGCTTCTGCAGACTGAACCCCAAGCTGACCAGCCCCGCCAGCGCGATCAGCGCCAGGATGTACTGCCCGCCCATGATCAGGAAAGGAAATGGGTAAAGTACCATGATGCCGGCGCCCACCAGAAACTGCACTTTCTCCGAGGTGCTCATCGGCTCCGGGTGGTAGTGCCAGATCTTGATCACCCCGTAATTGGCCAGGCAGCGCAGGACACGCCCGTCCTCAGCCCAGTAGGGGCAGTGACTGCACAGAATGCGGGCCTCCCACACGAAGAAGAAGAACAGCATGTAGCCAACCCAGCCGACGAGATACCAGCCAAATCCGCCCCGTATCATCCCGGCGACGACAGCAATCGCAGG
>JAUWYT010000310.1 GCA_030615705.1 Chloroflexota bacterium | reverse complement strand
GAATCGGCTGGACGACAGGAGAGCCAGGTTGATCTGGCTGTGGAGATAAAAGGTGATGAGTCTAAAAAAGAACCCTGAGCGACTAGCCTGGATAATCCTCTCTATTGCCTTCGCCAGTTTCTGTTTCCTGGCGGTGAGCATACCTCTTGGAATCCGCTGGTACATTATCAACGCCACCCAGGTCCATAAGACATCCCTGGCGGCCGTCAGGGGCACTGTTCAGGTGCAGGAGCCGGAGGCACGTGTACCCAGCGCGCTCACAGGCACCAAAGACGATGTACCGGAGGGTTCCACCATCAGAACCGACGCCACATCGCAGGCTTTCGTGGAGTTTTTCGAAGATAGCACGCTGCACCTCTACAACGAGACCCAGGTGACCATCCTGAAGACGCAGTCGCCTAGATTCGGCCTCAGCTCCAAGCCCGACACCATCGTCCTAGAAGTGACAGAGGGGAGAGTCAGGATCGGCGTTGCGCTATCAATGGAATCCCGCCTGGACTTCCAAGTGCAATCCCCCTATGCTGCGGTCGAGCTGGAGGACGGGAGTTACTCGGTGGAAGTGAGCAGCGAGGAATTCCAGTTGACCGTGCGCGACGGCCGAGCGAAGATCATAGCCATGGGTAAGATGGTGGAGCTGGGCCGAGGAGAGAGGACAACGGTGGAAACCGGCAGAGAACCATTAGGGCCCCTGCCAGCGGAGCGAGACCTCATCGTTAACGGCGACTTCAAGGAGCCGCTAACGAAGGGCTGGAGAGCCTACCATTCACAAGTTGACGACAGAGAGGTCAGCGGCAAAGCTGAAATCCTGATCGTCGGTGATCGCCAAGTAGTGCGTTTTTGGCGCATGGGGAAGGCTGCCAACCACGGGGAGACAGGAATTGTCCAGGTCATTGATAAAGACGTCCGCGATTTCACTTCCCTTGAGCTGTACATCTCTGTCAGGCTGCTGGACCAAAGCCTTTCGGGTGCCGGCTACTTGAGCTCTGAGTTCCCTATTATCGTCCGCGTGGACTACAAGGACCCCTACGGCAACGATCAATTCTGGACCCGTGGATTCTATTTCAAAGACCCAATTGAAAACTGGCCCATCCTAAACGGCGAAAAGATCCCTCGCTTCGTCTGGTACCCTTACGAGTCGGCCAATCTGATGGAGAAACTGGGCGATGTCAAGCCTGCCTTCATCACATCTGTCCGCATCTACGCCTCAGGCTGGGACTACCAGAGTATGGTCTCGGAGGTACAACTGCTGGCCAAGGAATAGCTCCCTCTTGGTGAGCATTGGGCATCGGTCAAACCACCGCTGGCTGATTGGCGAGCACTACACCTTTCCAAGGTGTAGTCTGCGCCGCGTAACGCTTACATTTTGCACAACTGCTTCACGTAAAGCCCTCGGATCTGGTTGAAGATGGCGATGAGAGGCAGACTGGCATAGTCAGGATAGGTCCACGGCCAGGCGCGGAAGGTGCCGCCGCGAAAGTGCAGGGTCACCTCAGCGTAGATGCCCTGGCCCAGATAGATACGGTGGGCGTGATTCTTGGTGGTGGCCAAAACCAGCTTGGAGCGGGAAACATAGCCAGGGTCAATGTTGATCCGCCGCTTTCCTTTTATCACCCATGCCATTTCCAGAGCGTTGGTCAGCAGCTTGATTTCCGCCAGTTTTCCCGGGTGCAAAAGCTCTGCGAAAGCCACGAACCTCCGCTTCAGGTTCTCCCCGAACTCCGCCGCGTAGTAGGTTGTATGGTCAAAGGGCAAGACTTCGCTCTCGTAGTCAATGGGACCGAACTCCTGACTTAGTCTGACCTTGGCCTCTTCCAGTAGCTCCCCTCTGGCTGTAAACATGCTGGCTATCAGTTTCACCGGCAAGGGTTCCTTGATCTTTGCCATTATTCATCCCCTATCGGTTGACAGCCTTTCATCTTCTCCATGACAGCCCTCAGCTTTGGCAAACTGGCCTTGGTCAACGGGTCAGGCGGCAGGTAAGGACAAGACCTGGCTTCACGGGTGGAGATCTCAAAGGTGCCGATGCGCCGCGCCAGGGCGGTGATCTCCGTCTTGTCCAGGCCGATGAGAGGGCGCAGGATCGGCTTTTCGATGCCGTAGGAGATGACCTCCACGTTATCCAGGGTCTGGCTGGCCACCTGGCCCAGTGAGTCCCCTGTGACCAGGGCCTTGGCCTTGTGCTGGTCGGCGATCTGGCAGGCTTTTTGGAGCAGGGCCCGCTTGCAGAAGATACAGGCCCAGCGCCCAGCACCGACGCGTCGGAGCTTCTCGTAGGTCTCCCCAAAGACCTCCTGGTGATCCAGCACGATGGGGCGCATGTCCCAGCCGTAGGCGTAACCAGACAAGACCTCGCAGTTGTCCATGAACTTCGCCAGCTCCACTTCACTCTGGCGAAAGTGGATGGGGATCACCCCACACCCCCGCTTCATGACCAGCCAGGCGGCCACAGGCGAGTCAATGCCGCCGGACATCAGGGCCACCGCCCGCCCCTCGGTGCCCAGGGGCAATCCCCCGTGCCCAGCCACGGTCTGGCCAAAGACCAGTGCGTGGTCCTGGCGCACCTCGACGCCGATGGTGAGGTCAGCCTCATCGGAGAGGTCAACCTGCGCACCCGTTGCTTTCTGGACGTGAGCGCCGACAAGGCGGTTGATCTCAGGCGAAATCAGGGGAAAAGCCTTGTCGGC
>JAUWYT010000193.1 GCA_030615705.1 Chloroflexota bacterium | reverse complement strand
CTTTCAGATTAACCACCAAGCCACGAAGACACGAAAGGAAATGCAGTAGTTCTGTAATCTTGGTGCCTTGGTGTCTTCGTGGTATGATGAAAGGTGCGGTAAACAAGTACGTGATCGCTCCAATTATTCGGTGGCAAGCTTCATGAGCACACTCGGAGGGAGAGGCGGATGACTCAGCAAACGGACCTGGATCAGTTGTGTATCAACACCATCCGCACCTTGGCCATGGATGCGGTGCAGAAGGCCAGATCGGGCCACCCGGGGATGCCTATGGGCACGGCGGCGATGGCCTACGTGCTGTGGACGCGCTTCCTGCGGCATAACCCGGTCAACCCGGCCTGGCCAGACCGGGATCGATTCGTCCTCTCGGCGGGGCACGGTTCCATGCTGCTGTACGGCCTGTTGCACCTCACCGGCTATGATCTCCCGCTGGAGGAGTTGCGGATTTTCCGGCAGTGGGGCAGCCGCACTCCCGGCCATCCTGAGCACGGCCCGACACCGGGGGTGGAGGCCACTACCGGCCCGCTGGGCCAGGGCTTCGCCAATGGCGTGGGCATGGCCATCGCCGAGGCCTACCTGGCCGCTCACTTCAACGTGCCCCCTGAGCCTGGCGAAGGGCGCCCCGGTCACAAGATCGTTGACCACTACGTCTACGCCATCGTCAGCGACGGCGACTTGATGGAGGGTGTTGCCTCCGAGGCCGCATCGCTGGCCGGCCACCTGCGCCTGGGCAAGCTGATCTACATGTATGACGACAACCGCATCACCATCGAGGGCAGCACCGAACTGACCTTCACCGAGGATCGAGGCCGGCGCTTTGAGGCCTACGGCTGGCACGTGCAGCACGTAGACGGGTACGACCTGGAGGGCATCGCCGCTGCCATCCGTGCTGCGCAGGCCGACGCCCGTCCTTCGCTGATCATCGCCCGCACGCACATCGGCTACGGCAGCCCCAACAAGCAGGACACCGCCGAGGTTCACGGCGCGCCGCTGGGCGAGGAGGAGGTGCGGCTCACTAAAGAGAACCTGGGCTGGCCAACTGAGCCGTCGTTCCTCATCCCCGACCAGGCCCTGACTCACTTCCAGCAGGCTGTGGAACGGGGACGGGCCTGGGAGGCGGAGTGGCAGGCCCGTTTCGAGGCCTCCGCCGCCGAGTATCCCGACCTGGCCGAGGAGTGGCGCATGGCGATGGCTGGCGATTTGCCTGCGGGCTGGGACGTGGACTTGCCTACTTTTAGGTCCGAGGATGGGCCACTGGCCACCCGTGTCGCCTCGGGCAAGGTGCTCAATGCTATCGCCTCCCATTTACCCACCCTGATCGGCGGCTCGGCGGACCTGGCCCCGTCCTGCAAGACCTACCTGAACGGCCACGGTGACTTCTCTGCCGACAACCCTGGCGGTCGCAACTTCCACTTTGGGGTGCGTGAACACGCCATGGGTGGCATCTTGAATGGGATGGTCCTCCACGGCGGGGTGATCCCCTTCGGCAGCACCTTTCTCGTCTTCTCTGACTACATGCGCCCCAGCATCCGCCTGGCGGCGATGATGGAGTTGCCCGTCGTCTACGTCTTCACCCACGACAGCATAGGCATCGGCGAGGATGGGCCGACCCACCAGCCGGTGGAGCAACTGGCCGCGCTGCGGGCTATCCCTCACCTCACCGTGATCCGCCCCGCTGACGCGGCCGAGACGGTCGTCGCCTGGCGCGTGGCCCTGGAGCACCGCAAGGGGCCGGTGGCGCTGCTCCTCACCCGCCAAAAGCTGCCCGTGCTGGATCGCGCTGTTTTGGCTTCCGCTGACGGGCTGGCGCGCGGCGCCTACGTCCTGGCCGAGGCCGGCTGTACTGAACTCAGCCGAAGTAGGGGAGGGCAGCCCGACGTCATCCTGGTTGCCACAGGCTCCGAGGTGCACGTCGCCCTCGCTGCCCAGGAGCAGTTGGCCGCTTGCACTGAGCTCAGCCGAAGTGAGCAGGGGGTGAAGGCCCGCGTGGTGAGCATGCCCAGTTGGAAGCTCTTCGAACGGCAGCCTCAGTCCTATCGCGACGCAGTGTTGCCTCCTGAAGTGACCGCCCGCCTGGCCATCGAGGCCGGGGTGCCGCAGGGCTGGTATCGCTACGTCGGGGACAGGGGCGAGGTGATCGGCATCGAAGGCTTTGGAGCCTCAGCGCCATACGAGGTGCTGTGGGAGAAGTACGGTTTCACGGCGGAGAACATCGCCACGCGTGCCCTAGAGATGCTGGAAAGAGGTGAGACATGACAGAGGACATCTTTGAATTGCCGCAGGCCTGGCGCATGGCCATCCAAAGGGAGCAGGACGCTCACGATTTCTATATGCGGCTCGCTAAGACAGCTACCGATGCAAGCGCCAAAGCCTTGTTCGAGACATTGGCGGCTGAGGAGTCCAAGCATAAGGAGCGGCTGGAGGCTGAGTACCGGCGCGTTTTCGAGCGCGACTTGGAGGAGGCAAGACGGCGCGTTGGTAATTTCCAGCACGACTTGAGGGATAGGAGGCCCGCTGGGATAGCATGGTGGGATTGGGAAGAGGAGACCTTCCGATTGGCCAGGGAGTTGGATGTTCCCATCCTCTTATCAATCAGCGCTGTCTGGTGCCGCTGGTGTCACGTTATGGACGAGACCTCCTATGCTAGTCCAGAGGTGGCAGCGTTGATCAACGCCAATTTCATCCCCACACGCGTGGATACCGACCAGCGCCCAGACATCAACAGCCGCTACAATATGGGCGGCTGGCCGACCACAGCCTTTCTCACACCTGACGGCGAGATATTGACAGGAGCTACCTACGTCCCCCCAGAAGAGTTCAAGAAGCTTCTCAGCCAGGTCAGCGATTACTATCGAGAAAACAAGGACGCCGTCCAGACGAAGTTGAGCGAGCTTGAGGCCAGGAGGCGGGCCGCTGAGGAAGCCAGGGCAAGAGCTGTCGGAGAGCTATCCACTACGATCGTCGAGGAAGTGGCCGAGGCCGTAGTGGATGGCTTCGATCCCATCCACGGCGGGTTCGGTGAAGCCCACAAATTCCCTCAGGTCGAAGCCCTGGAACTGGCCCTGGCCGAGTACTGGCGCACCAAGGATGAGCGGCTGCTGGAGGTGGTAACCAGGACCTTGAACGCCATGGGCGAGGGCGGCATCTACGATCAGGAGATGGGCGGTTTCTTTCGCTATTCAACCACCCGGGACTGGACCATCCCTCACTTCGAGAAGATGTTGGAGGACAATGCTAGGCTCCTCTCCCTATACCTCCATGCTTATCAGGTAACAGGGGAGGAGTTCTATCGAGAGACGGCGCAGGGCATAGTTGGCTATGTAGAGGCGGCCATGCGGGACCGAGAGCGGGCTTACTTCTACGGCAGCCAGGATGCCAATGAGGAGTACTACAAGCTGTCTAAAGCGGAGCGGGAACAGAGGAAGGCTTCGTTCACCGACAAGATCGCTTACACCGACCGTAACGCCATGATAATCTCGGCGTACCTGGAGGCTGCCCTGGTCTTAGACCAGCCTTGGCACGCCGAAAGCGCCCTCAAGACCTTGGGGTTCCTGTGGCGGAACTGTCGCCAGGAGGGCCAGGGCATGTATCATTACTACGACTGGAAGGGGGAGGGCATGGAGGAAGGCGAACCTCACGTACCTGGGCTCCTGGCCGATCAGGTCTGGATGGCAAAGGCCCTTCTAGACGCCTACGAGTACACCGGTGAGGGGAAGTATCTGCTGCAAGCTGAGGAGTTGATGAATGAGGTCTACACCCACTGGAGTGACGATGAGGGCGGCTTTTTCGACCGAGTGTATGGTCCCGACGCCCTGGGCAAGCTACGGGAGCGGCGGAAAAACATCGAGGAGAACGCCCTGGCTGCTGAGGTAGCCACACGCTTGCATCACCTGACAGGCGATGAGGAACACCAAAGGAGAGCAGCCTCAGCCCTGGAACTATTCGCCGTTCAGTACAGGGGCTACCGCTACTTTGGCGCGCGATACGCTTTGGCGACAAACCGCTTCTTGAACCCGCCGCTGCGGGTGGTCGTGGTGGGGAGCGCCGAGGAACCGCTCACTGGGGAGCTCCGGCGGGCCAGTCTGGAGGCCTACTTTCTCCATCGGGTGGTGCAGACCGTGGACCCAGTTTGGGAACGGGAGCGATTGGAGCGTCTGGGCTATCGCCCAGACCCATCGCCAGCCGCCTACATCTGCTTCGGCGAGGTCTGCGCTGCACCGGCTAAGACACCCTCTCAAGTGAAGACAGCGATAGAGTCTCTGGTCGAAAGGCCAAGCGCTGCTTCAAGTCATTCTGTTTGATACGAATCGGCTCTTTGAACGGCTGAGAAGTCTTTGGCGATTTGAGGGAACATGGATCAACAATCATTCGAGGATCAGATCACCAGGCGTCAGTTCCTGCGGGCAGCGATGGCCTTGGGAGGGACGGTGGTCGGCGCACCACTCCTGGGGGGCTGCTTCCCACGGGAACTGGAG
>JAUWYT010000159.1 GCA_030615705.1 Chloroflexota bacterium | reverse complement strand
TCTCATCAGCGATTGGAGTAAACTGCGATGATCGTCCGCCCTGCTGAACTGACCGACCTGAAAGCTTGCCTCGAGATAGATCACTCCTACGTGACCAACCACGTCTGGCAGATGGAGGAAAGCGAGGGAAACGGAAAGGTTACCGTGATCTTCCGCAGTGTCAGACTACCACGGCCCGTGCGGGTCAAGTACCCTAAGGATTACGACCATCTGTTGGAGAGCTGGCGGCGGGGCGAGTGCTTCTTGGTCGCTGAAGAAGATGGTGGGGTCCGCGGCTATCTGGACATGTCTGTGCAGCCCTGGCACTGTACGGGCTGGCTAGACAATCTGGCTGTAGCTAAGCGCTACCGACGCCAGGGCATCGGAACAGCCCTCCTCAAGAAGGCCGCCGAGTGGGCTCGCCTGCGGGAACTTGAGAGGTTGATGCTCGAGATCCAGACCAAGAATTATCCAGCCCTCTGTTTCTGCCAAAAGAACGGCTTCGTTTTCTGCGGTTTCAACGATCGCTACTATACTAACCAAGATATCGCTCTGTTCTTCGCTCGTAGCATATAGCCTTCGCCATTGGAGAATGTAGTGGAAATCTCTCTTGATCTACCATCCATACTGGCCTTCGCCAACCTGATCCTGTGCTCAGCCATCGTGATCATCGCTTTCTCCCTCCTGGTCTACATCCTCACCCACAACCTGCGCAGCACAGTGGCCCGCTCCTTCTGCGCCCTCATCGCCTTCGTCACCGTCGTCTATGTGGGTGACGTTGCGCTTACCAGAATCGAGACCTTAGAGGCAGCCATCCCCTGGCTCCGCTTCCAATGGTTGGGTATCGCCTTTGTCCCGGCTGCTTATCTCCACTTCTCCGATGCCCTTCTCAGCACAACTAACCTCACTTCGCCCTGGCGTCGGAGGGCTGTCCTCGCCAGTTACTCCATAAGCGCCCTTCTCTTCGGATTGGCCCTATCCACTGACCTCCTGGTTCGTGACGGACAGCACCTGCCGCAGGTCTCCCATCTGGCTGCCGGCCCCCTCTTCTGGGTATTTGTCCTCTACTTCCTGCTTACCGTGGCCTGGGGGGCACTCAATATCCAACGTGCTCGCCAACGTTGCCTCACCTCAACCTCCAGGCGACGTATGACCTATCTGGCCGTGGCCTTCGCTGCTCCAGGCCTGGGCGTCTTCCCCTATCTCGTGGCGGCCAGCATGTCTTCCTACCTCACGCCTGGGATTGTCCTGCTCCTCTCCCTGACCGGCAACATCGGCGTGGCCCTGATGATCGTGATCATGGCCTACAGCGTTGCCTACTTCGGCGTCCTCACCCCCGACCGCGTGATCAAGCACAGCTTCATCCACTACCTCCTCAGAGGACCTTTCGTGGCCACCTGTGTCATTATCCTGATGCTGACCATCCCCCGGGTGGAGCGCATCTTTGGCCTGCCTCGCGACATGGTGCTCATCTTTGCCCTCGTCGGCCTAATCGTCATGTTGCAGATTCTCATAAACGTGACCAAGCCCTTCATTGACCGCCTCATTTACCGTCAGGATCGCGAGGAGATCACCTGGATCCAGGAGTTGGACAAACGGTTGCTGACCACCACTGACTTGAAGCAGTTCCTGGAGAACGTGCTGGCCGCTCTCTGCGAGCTGCTCCGGGTTCAAAGGGGCTTCGTGGCGGTGATGGCCGGGGGAGAGCCCCGCGTGGAAGCCTTTTGCGGCCCGCTTAGCCCCTCCCACGTCGCGCTGACGTCGGCCGATCTGATGGCCTTGGCCCAATCCCCTTCTAACAATGAAGAATTGGATAACAGTGACTTCGTCGTTCGCAACGGCTACTGGCTCCTGCCCCTGCGGACTGAGGCTCGGGAATCCACTCTGGGTCTCTTGGGGGTAGATGCGCGCTGCCCTGAGCCGGACCTGACGGGGGATGAGCTTGAGATCATCCGCGTTTTGATAGCCCAGGCCGAGTTGGCTCTGGAGGATCGGCACCTCCAGCAGGGGGTCTTCGTCGCCCTGCGGCAGATCATCCCCCAGATCGAGCACATCCAACGCTGGCGGGGCACCGTCCGTTATCGCGGCTCACCAGGGTTGGAGACCATCGAAGAGGGTCCCCTCTACGGCCCCGATTTCCAGCAGTGGGTCTGGGATGCTCTCAGCCACTACTGGGGCGGGCCCAGGCTGACCAAGAGCCCCCTCCTCAATCTCAAAGTCGTGGGGAGGGCCCTGGAAGAGAACGATGGTAACCCGGCTAAAGCCCTGCGCTCCGTCCTCGACCGTGCCATCGAGGCCCTCAAGCCTGAGGGCAAGCGCCACATGACTACCGCTGAGTGGATATTGTACAACATCTTGGAGCTGAAGTTCATCCAGGGCTTGCGAGTGAGGGACATCGCCATGCGCCTGGCCATAAGCGAATCGGACCTCTATCGTAAGCAGCGAGTGGCCATCGAGGAGGTCGCCAAGACAATAGCCGATATGGAACAGGGAGTACCTGAGCGTACGGCCAGGGGTGAGGAGATCCCTGGGCCCTCTTACCCAACCGAGGAGATATCTTGACAATCACTGTTAGGTTACACATAATAGGCAACGTGGGAATGGTTTTCAAGTATCCATCGCTTTGTATGGTTTGACACAGATTTAATGGCATCCTTCGTCGGCGAACGTCTAGAGATTTCTTCCACTGGCAGTTAGTCTGGAAGACTTGGGTCATTGTTGGCACCCTCCACAAAGTGAGGCTAGCGGCTTCTCACTGGAGGATAAGCAGGTCAAGAATCTCGGGTGCTGCCCTTTACGGCGTTTGGCGGAGGTGGGCATAGGCGAGCTTTCTTGTTGCTGGACGAGAACAAAGGAGGTGAAGCAGGGAGCGATTTGAGGAACCCTTCACTGCTGGCGGGGAACGGATCTGTGTATTGGCCACTGAGTTTTCGAACAGGTTCTTAAAGGAGAAAGGCAAGCCATGAATCGAGAGCCAGAGTTGCGCAAAGAGCTTGGGGAAACGCCCTTGGAAGAGGATTATTGGCAGGCACTTATACATGAGGCGGAGAGGCCCACGAGCGCTGCCCCGCCTGTGGAAGGAGAGGAAGTCTGGCGCGGGCTCGGCGTAGAGCCAGGCATAGGCCAGACTGAGCGGAAACCTCATGAGGAATTGGACCCGCGAGATAACGCCGCTCACTTGGCTGATGACACTCAACTTGAACGCGCTTGGCAACTGGCCCAGGCGAGCTTCGAGAATAACAAAACACTAGACCTGGAGGTTACGGGTTACAACCGCGGTGGCCTATTGGTTCAGTTGAACGAACTGCAAGGCTTTGTACCAGCCTCCCAACTTGCCAATTCACCAAATCATCTGGAATACGAAGAGAGGATGGCTGAGCTAGCCAGCCAAGTGGGAGATGACCTTTCGCTCAAGATCGTCGAGCTGGACAAGGACCGCAACCGGCTTATACTCTCGGAACGAGCAGCGATGTCCAACCAGGAACGGAGAGCGCGGCTATTGGCTGAGCTATGCGAGGGCGATATCAGGCGGGGCCGGGTTACCAATCTCTGCTCCTTCGGCGCCTTCGTAGACCTAGGGGGAGTGGAAGGGCTGATTCACGTCTCTGAGATGTCCTGGGGGCGGGTGCGGTATCCAAGCGACGTCCTCCAGAGCGGTGATGAAGTAGAGGTCTACCTTATCAATGTCAATCGGGAAGAGAAGAAGATCAGCCTCAGCCTGAGGAGACTGCAGCCAGATCCCTGGACCACAGTGGAGGAGCGCTACCAAGTAAGCCAACTGGTAAAGGGCACCATCACCAACGTGGTCAGCTTCGGGGCCTTCGCCCGCATTGAGGAGGGTTTGGAAGGACTGATTCACATCTCCGAGTTAGCCGAGGGGAATTTCCTTCACCCCCGCAACGTGGTTAAGGAAGGCGATGTGGTCACTGCTCGGATCTTGAACATTGACGGCGCCAACCACCGCCTGGGGCTCAGCCTCCGACAGGCTTGGGAAGAGCAAGGAGAGGAAAGCAATTTGGGCTGGGACGATTCTTATTTCGCCGAGCCCTTATCTGAAAGCTAGAAACTGATACACATGGGCCTAGATTCGCCCACCATTTTCACGAGTCCCTTGGCAGAGCACACCGGCCCAGACGGCCGGCGTCAGGGGGACAAACTTCTAGCTTCCAGCAACCAGAAAATATGGCGCGCAAGCGATCTAAGAAAGAGCCCTTCTGGAAGCAATTGAATGCTAACCTCAGGCCCCTCCAGCGAGAGATCCTGGGCCTTCTGGTGCTGGCCCTGGCTGTAGTCACCATTCTTGGCCTATTCTCGCTCACTTCTGGTGCGCTGAGCGATTGGTGGACCAGGTCTCTGCGCCGTGTCTTCGGCTGGGGGGCCTACCTCGTGACCGTGGGTCTGGTAGCCGCTGGCATATCCCTGCTGCTCAGCAACCTGGGGCAGGGCCCGAAGGCCAGTTGGAAGAGAATTATCGGCCTGGAGGTCATCTTCGTAGCTGGTCTGGCTCTCGTTCATCTGCTGTCCTTCAGCCAGGATCCTTTGCGCTTGGCTGAAAGCGGCGGGGGCGGCGGCTTCGTGGGTTGGGCCGTCTCCAGCCTCCTGATCGGTGCCTTGGGATCGCCCATCGCCCTATTAATACTCTTGGCGATCCTGAGCCTGGGGCTGGCCATAGCCTTTGATCTCTCTTGGGCCAATGTTCAGATGGGAGCTCAGGCAGCCGTGGCTAGAGCTCTCTCCCTATACGATCGCCTTGCCTCCCCGATCGTGTCGGGGCCACCGCCGGTGGAAAAGCACGAGGAACCACCGGCAAAGGTGATCATCAGGGGGCCAGAAGCCCCACTTTCTGCCGTCGAACCACAGCGGGAGGTAAAGCCCAGGAAAGAGCGAAGGCCCCCTACCCCCAGGAAGCGGAAGGCCCTTCGGCAGGCTCAGGACATGGCCCCCCTGCCCCCCCCCGCTCTCCTCGGCCACTTCTCCCCCCGGGCCGTCAGCCAGGAAGAGGCGCGCCGTCGGGCAAAGGTCATCGCGGAGACATTAGCCAGCTGTGGGGTGCCAGCCAGAGTAGTTGAGATCAGCCAGGGACCAGTGGTCACCCAAGTTGGCGTCGAG
>JAUWYT010000052.1 GCA_030615705.1 Chloroflexota bacterium | reverse complement strand
AGGCTACTACGACGCCTACTACCTCAAGGCCCAAAAGGTGCGCACCCTCATCAAGCGGGATTTCGACGCGGCCTTCAGGAAATTCGACGTGCTGGTGGCTCCCACCTCTCCCACGGTGGCCTTCAAGATCGGCGAGAAGGTGGATGATCCGCTGCAGATGTACCTCTCTGACGTCTTCACCCTATCCTTAAACCTGGCCGGCATCTGTGGCATCTCCATCCCTTGCGGCTTCGCTGACAGCCTGCCCGTGGGCTTGCAGATCATGGGGGATGCCTTCGCCGAGGAAACGGTTCTGCGCGTGGCCTATGCCTACGAGCAGGCCACGGAGTGGCACAAGAGGAAACCCGTGCTGTGAGCAATGAACTGGGGATGAGCGCGATTTTATGCTTGGCCTGGAAGGAAGTGCCGATCGACGAATGGCGGGCTTTGTTGCAGGGGTTGGCTTCCCGTGATATGACAGCGGCGCGACGGACAGCACTGTTGCGTTTGGTGTGGCAGGAGTTGTTCCTGACCCGGGAGGGGTTGACAGCCCGCGTTGAAGGACTACTAGGGCGAGGATGCTTCGGCAAGGATAGCAGAGGTAACTTCTCTAGGGATGTGCGGGCGGTGAGACACTTCCTGGCGCAGGAAGGTCAGCGCCTCCTCTACAGCCGTCGGCGAGGTACCAAGGGCTACTACGTTGAGGGGCGCCCCCCTCTAGATGAGCGGCTCCAGCGCTTGATCGCAGGAGCGGTGGCCGAGGTAGACTCCAGGCAGATCGCCATCTTCCAGCGCCTCTCTCCTGCTCAGCGTTTCCAACAGGGCTGCTCCTTGATCAAATGGGCCGAGCGGATTACAGTCCGCCAGCTACAAAGGCGACACCCTCACCTTAGCGAGGCGGAAGCATACCGGTGGATGCGTGCTGAGCATAAGTGGAGAACCCTGTAAACGAAGTCTCAATTGAAGAGGAAACAACGAGTATGAAAATCACCAAGGCGGTCATCGCTGCGGCCGGGCTGGGGACGCGGTTCCTGCCGGCCACTAAAGCTGTGCCCAAGGAGATGCTCCCCCTGCTGGATCGGCCCATCCTTCAGCACGTCGTGGAAGAGGCTGTACACTCGGGCATTACCGACATCATCTTGGTGACCCGGCGCGGCAGCCACGCCATCACCGATTACTTCGATTCAGCACCTGAACTGGAACGGGCCCTGGATGCAACAGGCAAATTGCACTACCTGGAAGAGGTCAGGCGGGTTTCGCGGTTGGCCAATTTCGCCTTCGTCCGCCAGGGCACCGATCTGCCCTACGGGAACGGCACGCCGCTGCTGGCAGCCAGTCCCTTCATCGGCAGGGACGAGACGTTCGTCTACATGTTTGGCGACGACGTCATTGATGCGGACCCGCCCGGCCTGCGCCAGGTGATGGACGCCTACGAGCGCTACAAGCCTGCCGCTGCCATGGCTGCCTACGAGGTGCCCTGGGAGGAAACCCATCTCTACGGCTGCATCAAGCTGAAAGAGGGCACGGAGGCCCCCGAAATCGAAGACCTCATCGAGAAGCCCGAGCCGGGGAAGGCTCCTTCCAATCTCATTCAGATAGGGAGGTTCGTCGTTCCCCACGAAATCATCGAAATCCTGGAGAAACAGAAGCTGGGCAAGGGGGGGGAACTGTGGATGGCTGACGCCATGTTGACCCTCGCCCAACGAAAGCGGGTCGTGGCCCAGCCGATCAAAGGGACCTGGTACACCACTGGCGATCCGTTGCGCCTCTTGCAGACGTTCATCGCCCTGGCCCTGAAACATGACCGCATCGGCCCACAGCTCCGCGAGTATCTCAAGGGACTCAGGCTGTAGCCTCATGAGACTGATCGTCGAGTGTTATTCAGGCCACACCTACGCCCAGGAGCCCCGCGCCTTCGTCTGGCATGGCCAGCGCCATATCGTCCGGGCAGTGGAACAGGCTTGGCGTGCGCCGGAGGGTCCCCACTTCTTGGTGCACACGGAGAGAGGCGGCTTTTTCGAGCTAGCGTACGACGAGGCTGAGGACGTGTGGAGCGTGAGGGAGCGTTTAACCACAGCCATGTCCCGTGCTGATACTTCGACAGAGTTTATCCTGAGCGGAGTCGAAGGGCTCAGTACAAGCATTCCAAAACAGAACCCATTCAAGGAGGATCAACGATGATCATCGGCGTATCGAAGGAGATAAAAACAGCAGAGAACAGAGTCGGCGCCACATCAGCCGGCGTGGACATGCTGGTCAAGGCAGGACACAGGGTCCTCGTCGAAAAGGGAGCTGGCGAGGGGAGCGGCTTCTCCGACGAGGAGTACAGGCAGGCCGGTGCAGAGATAGTGTCCACCGCCGCCGACGCCTGGAGAGCCGAGATGGTGCTCAAGGTCAAGGAGCCTATTGAGCCAGAATTCAAATTCTTCCGTGAAGATCTACTTCTATTTACCTATCTTCACCTGGCCAATCCTGAACTGGGGGATTTGACCAGGCTTCTGATGGAGAAGAAGGTGACAGGCGTGGCCTACGAGACGGTCGAGTTGGCCGATGGCACGTTACCCTTGCTGGAACCCATGAGCGAAGTGGCCGGCAGGATGGCGGTGCAGGTGGCGGCCCATTGTCTGGAAAAGCCCAGCGGCGGACGGGGCAAGCTTCTGAGCGGGGTGCCCGGCGTTCTTCCCTGCACCGTGGTTGTCATCGGAGTCGGCGCCGTGGGAAGGAACGCCGTGGAGGTGGCTCTCGGTATGGGGGCCAGCGTTACTGCCATTGATCTCAGGATAGACAGACTCCGCCACCTGAGCGAGATATTTCAGGGCAATCTCGTCACCCTCAGCTCGAACCCTCACAACGTCGCCGAGGCCGTCAAACGCGCCGACGTCGTGATCGGGGCAGTGCTCGTCACCGGCGCGAGGGCACCTCACGTAGTCACGCGGGGGATGGTGAGGAGCATGAGGCCGGGCAGCGTGATCGTTGATGTGGCCATTGACCAGGGCGGCTGCATCGAGACATCCCGCCCCACCACCCACACCGACCCCATCTATGTCGAAGAGGGTGTGATCCACTATTGTGTAACCAATATGCCCGGTGCCGTGCCACGCACTTCGACCTATGCTTTGACAAACGCCACCTTGCCCTATGCTCTTCAACTGGCTAACCTGGGTTTCGTCGAGGCTGTGAAGAGCAACGCTGTCCTGGCTAAAGGGGTAAATGTTTACAAAGGTGAAGTCACCTGCGAGGGAGTCGCCAGTGCCCACGGGTTAGAGTACACACCGCTGGAGATACTGCTCTGAACGCCATACCGCCCCTCACCTTCGTCGCCGCCGACGAGGGTCTACTGGAGGCAGCCGAGGCCGAGGGACTGGTTGCTGAGAATCCGAACTCGTATCCCTAGGAGGATACCGTGGAATACGAAGCCATCATCGGCATGGAAGTCCATGCTCAGCTTCTGACCGAATCCAAGATGTTCTGCCGCTGCAGCGCCGATTATGCCGCGGCAGAGCCCAATACCCACGTCTGTCCCATCTGCCTGGGGATGCCGGGGGTGTTGCCGGTCATCAATCAAAAGGCCGTAGAGTACACCATTATGACGGCCCTGGCCCTCAATTGTCAGATCCCTGAGTTCTCCAAATTCGACCGTAAGAACTACTTCTACCCCGACCTGCCCAAAGGATATCAGATCTCGCAGTATGACCTGCCTCTCTCTCGCGATGGCTGGCTGGAAATCGAGGTCGGCGGGGAAGCCAAGTGCATCGGCACCGAGCGGGTGCATCTGGAGGAGGACACGGCCAAGCTGTTTCACTTGGGCGGGCATAGCTTAGTGGACTTCAACCGCTCCGGCGTGCCCCTTATGGAGATCGTCAGTCGGCCCGACATTCGTACTCCCGAGGAGGCCCGCCAGTATTTAACAAAGCTACGCACCATTCTGGGATATCTGGGTGTGAACTCGGGCAACATGGAAGAGGGCGCCATGCGTTGTGAGGCCAACATCTCCCTGCGCCCCCTTGGCAGGAAGGAATTAGGTACCAAAGTAGAAGTCAAGAACCTGAACAGCTTCCGCTCCGTCAAGCTGGCCCTGGAGTACGAGATCGAGCGGCAGAGGAAGATCCTGGAGGCAGGTGGGACCATATATCAGGAGACCATGGGTTGGGATGAAGCACGAGGCGTCACCGTGGTTCAGCGCACCAAGGAATATGCCCACGACTACCGCTACTTTCCGGAGCCGGATCTGCCGCCCCTTGTCCTCAGGCGGGAATGGGTAGAGGGAATCAAGGCGAGGTTGCCCGAGCTGCCCGACGCCAAGCGGGACCGCTTCGTGGAACAGTGTGGGCTGTCCCGCTATGATGCTGGTGTGCTGACGGCGGAGCAGGCCGTGGCCCACTACTTCGAATCCTGCGTCCGTGCCTACCCTGATGCCAAAACCGTGGCCAACTGGGTCACTGGCGAGCTCTTCCGCCTGCTCAAGGCCATAGACGTAGGGATCGAAATGGTCAAGATCACCCCCGATGCTTTGGCTGAACTACTCATCTTGGTGGAGAAGGGCACTATCAGTATCAGCATCGCCAAAGACGTTTTCGCCGAGATGTTCGAGACAGGCCGCCCCCCCGACGAAATCGTCCGGGAGAGGGGCCTGGCCCAGATAAGCGACGTGGAGACGCTCTCGCGGATCGTGGACGACGTTATCGCCGCCAACCCGAAGGCTGTGGCCGAGTATCTGGCGGGCAAGGAGCCCGTCCTGCGCTTCCTCGTCGGCCAGGTTATGAAGGCCACCAGGGGCAAGGCTAACCCGAAGGTGGTGAATGAGTTCTTGTTAGAGAAATTGAAGCGGGAATAGGAACAAGGGCGTTCCTGAGGAGCGCCGAAGAGTGCGCTTTTTGGTCGCCCCCAAAAACCAAGGGAGGTTCAAGCAATGAACAAACAAGAGAATCCTTACCAGATGGCGCTACGGCAGTTCGATGAGGCCGTGAAGTATCTCAAGCTCAAGCGCGGCATCATCGAATACCTGCGCTATCCAAAGCGGGAGTTGACTGTCAACTTCCCGGTGGAGATGGACGATGGGTCGGTGAAGATCTTCACTGGCTACCGAGTGCATCACAACACCGTCCTAGGCCCTACCAAGGGGGGCATTCGCTATCACCCAGGCGTCACCCTCGACGAGGTGCGGGCGCTGGCTATGTGGATGACCTGGAAGTGCGCCGTAGTAGGGCTGCCCTACGGGGGGTCCAAGGGTGGGGTCGTCTGCGACCCCAAGAAGATGTCTGGGATTGAGCTGGAGAACCTCACTCGTCGCTACACCACGGAGATTTCCATGATGATCGGCCCCGAGAGTGACATCCCTGCCCCTGACGTGGGCACCGATGCCCAAATCATGGCCTGGATCATGGACACCTACAGCATGCATAAGGGCTACTCCGTCCCAGCGGTGGTGACGGGAAAGCCCATAAGCATCGGCGGCTCGCTGGGAAGGGCCGAGGCCACGGGACGAGGGGTGACGATCATCACCCGCGAGGCGTGCAGACATCTGGGCATGCCCTTGGAGGGTGCCACTGTGGTCGTGCAGGGCTATGGCAAGGTGGGGGCGGTGGCTGCTTATCTCCTCCACGAGCAAGGATGCAAGATCATCGCCGCAAGCGACAGCAGGGGCTGCATCTATGGCCCCGATGGATTCGACGCTAGGCATGCCAAAAGATTCAAGAAGGAGACAGGATCGGTAGTAGGCTACCCGGGTACTGAAACCGTCAGCCAAGATGAATTCTGGGGGCTTCCGTGTGACATCCTCATCCCCGCGGCCATGGAGGGGCAGATCACCGCTGAGAACGCGCCGAAAATCAAGGCCAAGCTCATCGTAGAGGGGGCCAATGGGCCCACCACCCCCGACGCAGATGAGATCCTGCGGGAGAGGGGAATCCCCGTTGCCCCCGACATCCTGGCCAACGCCGGCGGAGTGACCGTCTCCTACTTCGAATGGGTGCAGGCCCTCCAAGCCTTCTTCTGGAGCGAGGAGGAGATCGACCAGAGGCTGGAGAGGATCATGACCAAGAGCTTCGCTGAGGTTTGGGCCCTCGCCCAGGAGAAGGAGATCAGCATGCGCACCGCCGCCCTGGTGCGGGCCATTGACAGGGTAGCCGAGGCCATATACGTCAGGGGCATCTATCCCTAAGGAGGATGTCCTCGAAAAGGCCGCTCAGCTCTACTCCAAGGATATGGCCAACATCCTCAATTGGTGAAACCGAGGCCAAATCGAACCCTCGCCAGTGGAAAGCTGGGCGAGGGTTCTTTTCTTGCCTTGACCGATAAGGCTGGATAGGCTACAATAGGGCTGAGCAAGGAATACAACACACCCGCCACTGACGACTTTAGCGATGAGGTAGCCCGATTGGAAAAACGGTTCAAACTACACTTAACCGATATGGCCCACGGCGGCGATGCCCTGGGGCGATACGAAGGCAAGGTGATCTTCGTGCCTTACGCCATACCAGGCGAAGAGGCTCTGGTAGAGATTGTCGAGGACAAGGGGAGCTACGCTCGGGCACAGCTCATCGAAATCCTTTCGCCCTCGCCTCACCGAGTCGCCCCTCCATGTCCCCATTTCGGGCCCGGGAAGTGCGGTGGATGCCAGTGGCAGCATATCGCCTACCAGGCCCAACTGGAGTTCAAGGCCGCGGTGGTTCGCGATCAACTGGCCCGCATCGGCCACCTCCCCGATGTCTCTGTGAAATGGACCATCCCCAGCGCCTCACCCTGGCATTATCGCAACCACGTCCAGTTTGCTGTTAGCGATGACGGCCAGTTGGGCTTCGTAGCCACGAATGGCCGGCGAGTGGAGACCATCGAGGTATGCTACTTGCTGCATCCCTTCTTGGAGGAACTCTTTGCCGCCCTCGATCTTGAACTACCGGGGCTGGTGCGGCTTTCTTTGCGAGCCGGCGTCAACACTGGCGATCAGATAATGATCTTCGAGACCCATGACGATGAGCCGCCGGTCTTGGAGAGCGACCTGCCCGTCTCCTGTGTCCTGCTTCTCTCTGATGGCACTCCCGTCAACCTGATCGGCAACAACTACATCACCGAGGTGGTAGCTGGGCGAAGATTCCGCATCTCAGCCACCAGCTTCTTTCAGGTCAACACCGCTGCCGCTGAGGAGTTGGTTCGTGTGGTCAGCGAGTACGTGGCCCCAACAGGTGACGAAACACTTCTGGACGCCTACTGCGGCGTAGGGACCTTCGCCTTGAGTCTGGCTGACAAAGTAGGCTATGTGATCGGCATTGAGGAAGACGCAGGCGCTGTGGCGCATGCCCGCCTGAATGCTGCAGAGCTGGCCGACGCGGAGTTCATTGAGGGGAGCGTTGAAGCGTTTTTGCCCCAGTTGGACAGGCGGATTGACCTGGCTGTGTTAGACCCGCCTCGCCAGGGGTGTAAGCCAGAAGCGCTGACGGCCTTAATCGAGCTAGCCCCTCGCCGTATCGTCTATGTCTCCTGCGATCCAGCCACTCTAGCCCGGGACGCACGCAGGCTAGCTGATGGTGGTTATCAACTAGTGGAAGTGCAGCCTGTGGACATGTTTCCCCAGACTTATCATATCGAAAGCGTAGCTCTGTTTGGGCGGTGGTGATTTGACACCAGGCCCGACTAGCAGTACAATACAAAGCGACGATTCGTCTTTTGTTGACCTTCGGGAGGATCACGTGCGAGTTACCTTCCCCAAAATGCCCCAAAGTGTGCAGCAAACCCTGGGCCCGGAGGAGGCGGGTGACCTGAGCCAGTGAGTCGAGGTCGTCCTGGTTGAATACGGCGGTGCGTCGCGACGAGTATCGTGAGGTCCTCCTATGCCTGGACATCGTGGAACACTACGTCTCTGGTGTAAAGGCTAGGATCGCCGACCTGGCACCGCACAATGGATGAGCGCTTCGATCGGATGAACTCTGAGATGAACAAGCGCTTCGACCGGATGAACTCAGAGATGAACGAGCGCTTTGACCAAATGAACGAGCGTTTCGATCGGATGAACGAGGGCTTCGATCAGATGTACCAGCGCACGACCACCATGATCCGCTGGACGGTGGGGACGCTGGCCCTTTTCGGCATGATCCTGACCATCCTGATGGCTATCGCTCAGTTTACCTGATTAGAGGCAGCGTCGGCTTGTGCTCGCGTCTGCGCACAGTGCTTGGGCCAGCCCCGTGGAATCAAGTATTGCACAGGGCCAGCCAACGAGGATGACACCATTGACTTTCTTTGACTCGTCGGTTTGAGGCGAAGCTTTGCTAGTAGATGGCGAGGTAAGAGGATAGCGGGAGTGGATGGGAGTCGAACCCACCATGGCCGCTTCTGCAGCACCCACCAACG
>JAUWYT010000242.1 GCA_030615705.1 Chloroflexota bacterium | reverse complement strand
TGCAGCATGAAACCAAAGTGCCCTCTAATACCAATTGCCGTCTCAAACGCCACAAATGCGTGGGTAGCAGGCCAACCGCGTTGGCCGTCAAAACCGGGATAGCAAGCTACTTTCCAGGCCCCGCCCAATGCGATTGGGCTTCTACCAACGCGGGAAATACAATTTTTGAATGGACAATTGGTATGATTCCCCCTTGAGGGAGCAATTAGGCAGGAGGTATATGCCATGGCAGCGATCTTGGAGAAGACCGTTGTGCTTGATTCCAAAGGGAGGATATCTATCCCCAAAGAAATACGCGATCAGGTAGGCCTAACTTGTGGAGCACAATTAGGCATATCCAGTGTGGCGGGTTTGATCATCGTCTATCGAGGGGATAAGGGCCTCAATGCCTTCGATGTTTTCGCCCGATTCGGTCAACTGTTGCGTGAAAAGGGATACGACACCTCCGAAAAGATAGATCGGTTAGTTAACGAGATCAAGCGCGAGACAACGGAAGATTGGTTGCATAGATGCCTATCCGCGTCTTAGTTGGCACCAACATCTTCATCGTGGGATTCCTGGGGCTCAGCCAGCGCGAGGGAAACGTCGAAAGCCAGGTGTTGCGCCAATTGGCCGATCAGTGGCGATTCACCCTACTTTTCTGCAGTGAATTGAGCGACCAGATCCGGCGCGTGGCCCACCGGGTGGGCGGAGAAGACTGAGTTGGACTGCTGCTGAACTTCGTCTGGCAAACCTTCAACATAGAGATTTTCGAGGGATACAAGGGAAAGATTCCCAGCGAAGACATCCTCGTCTTCGTGACAGCTACACTGGGCCAGGCCGATTGTCTGATCTCCCGCAATCATGAGTTCATCAGGCGAGCGATGGCCGAACAGGATGCTTTCGAGTGCCTCACGCCAGCGGAGTTCCTCGTAAAACATTCGGTGAGGGAGGCTGAAGGTGATTGAGCTCGATAACTGGGCTCTTTTCCACGAGATAGACCCCGATGACATGCTGGGCCGCATCGCCGAGCTGCCCCAGCAATGCCGTGACGCCTGGGCAAATGTGCAGAGCTTGGAACTTCCCTCCCAATATCGTCAAGTCAACAAGATCGTAGTCCTGGGCATGGGCGGCTCGGCCATCGGCGGGGATCTGCTGCGCGCCCTGGCCGAGCCCGAGTGCGCTCTGCCCATCGTGACCAACCGCGATTACACCGTGCCGGCTTTTGTCAACGCCGAGACCGTAGTCATCGCTTCCAGCTACTCTGGCAACACCGAGGAGACTCTCTCCGCCCTCGCCCAGGCCCGCGAACGGGGGGCGAAGCTCCTGGCCATCACCACCGATGGCAAGCTGGCCCAGCAGGCACGAGAATTGGGAGTGCCTCTGTTGACCTTCTGCTACAAATCTCAGCCCCGGGCAGCCCTGGGATACGCCCTTGTTTCCTTGATTGGCGTCGTGCACAAGTTGGGTCTTATCAGCGATAAGACGGCCGACCTCGAAGAGGCCATCGCCGTGATGGAGGCCCTGCAAGAAGAGATAAGGGAGACCGTCCCCGTAACCGAGAACCCCGCCAAGCAACTGGCGAAGCGGCTTTATGGGCACCTGCCCGTGGTGTATGGGTCGGGGTACCTGGCCGAAGTGGCCCACCGCTGGAAGACCCAGTTCAACGAGAATGCTAAGGCCTGGAGCTTCTTCGAGCAACTGCCGGAGCTTAATCACAACGCCGTGGTGGGCTATCAGTTCCCGGAAGAATTGTCCGAGAGAATCCTGGTGGTGATGCTTATTTCCTCCCTGGATCACCCGCGCAACAAAGCGCGGTTCCAGGTAACTCGGGAGATCCTAACCAGGCATGGGATTGCCTACGAGGCGATCGAAGCCCGCGGTGAAAGCCCCCTGGCTCAGATGCTGTCGGCCATCCACTTTGGCGATTACGTCAGCTATTACTTGGCCCTGCTCTATGAGGTTAATCCTACACCAGTGAGAATCATTGACTACCTCAAAGAGCGCTTGGCCCAACTGTAATGCAACCACAAGGGTTGCCCCTACCAGAAAATGTGCCCTTTTCAGAATATCTGATCGCATCGAGCTTGCGCAGCGAAGCCTGGGGAGGTTGAGGGGTATCGCCTCAACCCCACTTTTTCCTTCCTGGGAGCAGGCCCGGTGGGCCGATATCCCGCGCTGGAGGAGGGCGAAGAGGAGGATGGGGGGACACCCGCCACACCCCCCGACCTGCTACGCAGGCCCGCATCCAAGCAGGTTTGACAAAAGGATGCAAAAGGGGTATACTATTCTCAGGGTTTGAGATGTGCCATTGGGGGATGCGATTATGATTGTATCCGCTTTACAACTCGGTAAACACTTCGTCCCAAAACACTGAGGCCTGGTTCCGCCTTGGTGTTTTGTTGTTTGGGAAGCCGTCTGCTACTTACCTAATCAGAGGAGGCAGAAATGGACTCAGGGATGATCGGCAAGATCCAGAAGGCCAAGCGCTATGCCCAGGAGCCCGAGAGGATCGCTTTCAACGAATTCAAGGTCACCTTCAGGGGAAACCACGATACGTATACTGTCACCTACGACGAGGGGCAATGGGGCTGCGGCTGCAACTTCTTCGCCAGTCACGGTGTGTGCAGCCACACGATGACCATGGAGCGGGTCCTGGGGGTGATGCTTGCGCCGGAGGAAGAGGCCGAGCCGCGTAAGGTTGAAGTATAAACGGCCCTAAGCTGATCATGCGGGGTATCGGGCAATCCGATACCCCTTTTTGTTTCTTTTCCAAGGGTGTGGTAAAATTAGCCGGCATCGAGGATGACTCGGGGAGTCTATTAGGGAGAAATTATGCTTAAGAGATGGCAACTCTGGCTTGGCTTGATTATCAGCTCTATCTGCCTCTACATAGTCCTGAGGCGCGTGCAATTGGACCAGGCTGGCTGGCCTTGAAGACAGCCAGGTATTGATGGATCGTTCCTGGCGTGGCCGTCTACTTCTTCGCTGTTTGGGCCCGCACCTGGCGCTGGCATTACCTGTTGCGCTCTATGCTACCCGTACCCCTGACTCGCCTCTTCCCAGTGGTCTGCATAGGCTACACGGGCAATAATGTCTACCCCGCCCGCGCTGGAGAGGTCATCCGGGCCTATGTTCTCAAGAAGAAAGAGGCGCTGGGCATCAGCGCCTCTTTGGCCACCATCGTGGTGGAAGGCATTTTCGATGGAGTGGTTATGCTCCTTTTCGTCTTCTTCTCCTTGCCCGTCGTTCCCATGCAGCAGTGGCTTAGGCGGGTGGTCTTCTTCTCCAGCTTGCTTTTCTTTGGCGCTCTGGCTGTTTTCTTCGTCATCGCCACCTCGCCCCGGCGCTCGCAAGCGGTTTATGACTGGCTCATCGAGCGCCTGTTGCCGGCGCGCTTTCAGGTGCAGGCCCGGGGGCTGCTGGACCGCTTCGTGGAGGGCCTACATTCCCTGCGCAGCGGCAAGGACATAGTGATGATCTTCGTTACCTCATTGGTGATCTGGCTGGCGGAGACGGTCAAGTACTGGTTCGTGATGCATGGCTTCGATTTCAGCGTGCCTCTCTACGTGTTGATGTTGATGAACGGCGTAGTAAATCTGGCCACAACCATTCCCTCCAGCCCGGGCTACGTAGGTCCCTTCGACGCTCCTGGCATCGCGGTCATGGCAACCTGCGGCGTAAACTACGAGGTGGCCACGGCTTACACGCTGATCCTGCACGCTGCGTTGTGGTTTCCCATCACGGCGCTGGGGACGTATTACATGTGGCGGGGGAGAGCGTCTCGTGGGCGGAGTT
>JAUWYT010000275.1 GCA_030615705.1 Chloroflexota bacterium | reverse complement strand
GATATATGGAGGAAATCGTACCCGGTCTGGTAGGACAGAGCGAGATGTTTGTGCGTGAGGAGAACACGGCCCGACACCTGGGCAGCGGGAATGTAGCCGTGCTGGCAACTCCGGAGATGGTCAGGCTGATGGAGAAAGCGGCCGTGGCTGCTGTTGACCACCTCTTGCCCGATGGCTACCGCACCGTGGGCGTGGAGGTGGATGTCCGGCACCTGGCAGCCACCCCGGTGGGCATGAGGGTCCGAGCCCAGGCGGAGCTAGCCGCTGTCGAGGGCCGCAAGCTTACTTTCCGCGTGGAGGCCTTCGACGAAGTAGAGAGAATCGGCGAAGGAGAGCACAAGCGGGCCATCATTGACCTGGAGAGGTTTACGGAGAGGGTCGAAGCAAAGAGAGGAAAGTAGATTTGTCAGCGCTCTGGAAAGCCCTCACCATCCCCCTGACTCCCTTCCTCTCCGAATTCTTGCCCTGAGCAAAGCCGAAGGGTTGGGAGAGGAAGGGAGTTAGGGGGATGGTGAGGGCCAATCGCTATCACTTTCCAGACGTGCTCTTAGGTCAGGCCATTCTTCCCCTCTCCCAAATCTTCGTTATCTTCCACTGCAAGGTGCCCGTGTCCAAGCAGAGTTCAAAAGTGTCCTGCCCTGGGGTCATGACCAGATAGTGGCGGAGCTGGTGAGGGCCATGCGGCTCTACCCACCGACGCCCGACGTCGCTGATGTGCATATCTCGCCCTTGCCAGTTGAATGCTGTGGGGGTAACCCTGCCGGCATCATCGAAGCGGGCCTCGACGCCGGTCGGTATCTCTACCAGTTTCATGATCGCCTCGCCTCCAGGTATTCGCGGAGCATCTCTAAAGCTGCCTCGGATGCTTGCCATTTGTTTCTCAACCTTCGCCCATGCCGCAAATGTTGCTCACAGCGCTCGAGGTCTTGGGCTGCCAGGGCCACGTAGGCCAGGCCTACTGGCTTCTGGGGCGTGCCTCCGGTTGGGCCAGCGATGCCTGTGGCCGAGATGGCTACGTCGGTGTCAAAGAGGCGGCGAGCGCCACGAGCCATCTCCCGCGCAGTCTCTTCGCTAACTGCCCCGTATACTGAGAGGGTTTCGCGAGATACCTCTAGCACTCGTTCCTTGACCCTGTTTGAATAAGCCACCACGCCGCCGATGAAATAGGCCGAGCTCCCAGGCACGTTGGTCAGCCGGTGGGCGATAAGGCCGCCGGTGCAGGACTCGGCCACGGCAATGGTCAGCCCCTGTTCGGTCAAAAGCCGGCCGACAATCTCTTCTAAAGTACTCATGAGATCAGCCTCGTCTCTGGCGGAGATTGCCCTGAACCCCAGGCGTTGAAAAAGTGAGGCCCCGATCCGAAATCGGCGCCTCACTTGGCTGCTTACTCGGCATTGGTGGCGTATCTAGCCAGCACTCCTCATCAGCCAAATCTGGCGTCCGCTTCCACTCTGGCGTCCAAAAGCTCCTTCAACGCCTCAAGTGTATCAGCGCGGATGACGTCCAAAGTGGCATCGAACTTCCCCAAGGCTTCGAGCACGTCGTCAGCGAGATTGATGGCCGTGATGGTATGGCCAAGGTCGCCGTGCACCACCCCTGCGTCGTCGTGACTCTGTCCGAGGGTCACTCCGAAATGCATCAGATAGTTGCTCGCTGCCTCGTACCAATCCCACGATATGCCTTGTGGGAACAGAAAGTAATGGCTGCGATAATGCCCCTCGACCTCTTCCTCCTCATCGAACTTGGGCCGCAAGACAGGCTCTGTGTCTCTCAACATCTTAACCGCCGGGACCGCCTTACCACCGGGATAATAGCCATCCAGCAGCCAGACGCAGTGCCCGAAGAAGTATGGGGGCGCCTTGACGGCAATCCATTCGAACATGGCCACCGTGGCATCGGCGTGCCATTGGAGGTCATAGCCCGGGTACCTATTGTCTTGTTGAATCACCTGGCCCGTCCTGGGGACCCATGGTCCACCCTCCGTGCCGATCAGGGGCACCTCCAGCCCGAAATACTGGCGGAGCAGCGTCTGGGGGACCTCGCCGCACATCAAGCTCACGTCGTCGTCAAAGATCGTGCGACCTGGGTCATCGGCCTGGCAGATGGGGTCATCGGGATACTCGAAGTGCCACTCGCCATCCGAGTCTCGGTAGAAGTGGTTAGCAAAGTAGGGGTGAATAGCTATCCATGCCCCGTTCTCGAAAACCGCCTTGGCTCGGTCGAAGGCGTTTTCCGCGAGCCATCGAAAGTAGCCCTGGTAGGTGGTGATGCTCCCGTGCCTTTCATCGTGGCCAGAGATGGCCAGAGCGGGGAAGGCAGGGTAGCCACCACGCTCGATCACTGCCTCGGCGTCGTCGAGCCAGTTGGGCATGACTATCTCTGGAGCGCCGTGTTGGACGATGCCCTTATACTCCTGCTTCCATTCGCCGTCGAGGTTAGGCTCGTTGTTGACCTCGAACCAGCGAGTTATGCCCTGGTCCACGTATTCCTTGAGGATGCTCAAGTGGGATTGGGGCAAAGTACCCGGATTGGGCTCCCCTCGATAGAGGCGTATCACGGGCATGATGCCAAGCTCGCGGAAGCGTTGGGCGGCATGTCTTTGGTTGCCGCCATAGTCCAGGATCTTGATCCAGCCCAGTTTCATCTGCACCAGCTTCTCATACCAGTCGTCATAGCGGTCCCAAACGTCACCCCAACCGTGCATACCGCGTGGGTTGCGCGAACGCTCGTAATCGCTCAGTTTCATGGTCCCTGTCCTTTCAAAAGTTTATGAGCGGTGCTGGAACCTCACCTTTGGCAATATATCACACTAATCTTACTTTGTCAATCCGGCTCATGAGCCTTTTCAAGAGCATCCTGGCTTGGCTCCTGGCCACCACAGAGCCGCGCCCGCAGACGTGCCGAGATGCGGAAGAGCCACACTGCCAGTGCCACCGCGATCTTGAGCAACCACCAGACGATGGCGACCGGCAAGAAAATGCCCAGCCAGCGCCCGGAATGCAAATAATAGTACGCATCAGGTGGCGCAACGACCCAACGCCCCCCCCACCTGCTCGACGTAGTGCATGTAGCGCTCGTAGGTCTGCATGTCGAAGTACAAGTAGGAGATGGAACGGTCATTGTGCTCCCATAGCATGACGAAAATCAGATTAGGACTCGTCTGGAGCGCCGCTGGCCGCCGCAAACCCTGCAGTTGGGCCAGCAACGCCCGGTCGTCGGTGTGCAGCACGCGCTCCAACGCTCTCGCCACCGCACCTGCG
>JAUWYT010000190.1 GCA_030615705.1 Chloroflexota bacterium | reverse complement strand
CATACGTGAGGATGTTGAGCAGGTCGTACTCGTTCTGGGGGGGGTGCGCAAGGGCATAGGCCCGGACGGCCTCCGCCATGGCCCCACGGATGCCCGCTTGGTGCAGGAGACCCTCAAGGGACATGGCCCTGTCGCGTGGGGAGATTCGGGTGCGGGACAGCGCCTGGTATCTGTCCACCACTTGGCCCAGAGAGCCGTAGGCCTGCCTGACACTCTCCCTGAACCACTGCCAGATTTCATCCCCTTCCCCACCACCGCCGCCACGGCCGCGCCGGTAGCTCTGGATGATCTCCTCTGCGACCTGGCCGTTTGTGCAGATCAGTCGGAGCCCGTATGACTGAATCACGGGCTCGATTGTCCCCAGTGGGGAGAAGTGGAGGAGAGCGCCTGAACGGATCAGATCCCCTCTATGGACGGGGCGCTCCTGAGTGCCTACGCACTCGATCCGCACCTCGTGCGGCTCCAAGACGAGCACCCGATGGAAGTCCATCCCCCGGACGGCCTTCTCGGCCTCCCTTACCACCCGCTCGACGGGCAGGGCGGGCTTATCCGCCTTGACCAGATCGGTGACCTGGCCCTCTAGGCTGGCGATACTGAAGGATGGCATGCTCGTGAGGAGATCCGTAGCCGCTCTCTCCAGAGTGCGGGTCTGGAGCCTCTCTGCCACTCTCTTGGGGAGGCCTATGAAGCTGTACAATCTGGGTATCGCCTCGGCCATTAGCGGTTGGGACCGACTCGACCCTTGCCGGATGGCAATGCCATCCTCGGCCACCAGGACACGTGCGCGGGAGGGGTCCCCCACCCGCTGGAGCCGCACCGGTGGCATCTGCCGCTCCACGATCTCGACTACCTGATTCTTGTCCATTCGCACCTCCTTGTGCTGTTTTCCTTACCGATAGTTACAAACCTCCTTCACCTAGATTTACGACTCAGCCCTTAAGAGTGTGACATGCCTATTTTGAGGGCGTGTGGCGGGAGTCTATGGTGGCTTCCGGCCTGTTCAGGCCAAGGGGAGCGTCAACGAGATAGGCCTCCTGGTAGCTCTGGCACGCGCCGACATCCCCGCACTCACAGGGTTCGGGGATGGCCTCTTCCAACCCCTTCTCCGCGAGCGCGAGGCTCTGGTACGGCGTGACGCTCTCCAGGAGTCCGCCGTAAAGGTGGACCAAGATGTACACTGTGCACCTCCTTTCTTGCGACATTCCTATGAGAATGTTGGAGCGGTAGAAGTCAATCCACGTTATATGGATAGGGTTCGCTTCGACGCTCTTCCCAGCACTTGCGGCAGATACTGTGCGAGTCTACATCCTTCCCCTTCCCATCCTTCGTTTCCATGACCACCTTGCAGTACATGCAGATGACTCTGATCATTTCGCCTTTCCGATGCCTTAGAAATCGCTTGGGAAGCCGATTGTCACCCCGTCGCCGTCCACGACGACGCGCAGCATCTCGTTGCGCCGACCGAGGCGGACCACAAAGACGCCCGCATCCTTTTGCTCGCGGGACAGCCGTCGGACGGTCAGGCTGGCTAGCCATAGAACGTCGTGGGCGCGACCCCGGGTGTCCTGGATAGATCCCCTGGGGGCCTCCACCCTGCCCCAGAGCGCCCGGGTCATGACCACGGGGCACTTGAACCCGCCGATGAACCCCTTGTCGGCGCTCGCCCACTCCGTCACGTCCACCAGGACGCCATCCTCTAGGGCCTGGGCCCGGGTATAGACGGATATGGGATCACCGAAGATCTCCACTAGGCTTTCCATGTTCACCCCCTTTCGTTTTGTTGAAGCATCCCTTCTGGACCGCTGGCGTCACCCATCGCCGATCCAGCGCAATTTCTACTCTTCCGAGTATACGTCCCCTCTATCAGTGATAGAGTCGTTCAGGAGCCGCTCCGGATATCCATGGGCGATCAGGTCCTGATGGGCCTGCTGGATGGCAGCGTCCTCACCGTCGGCTTCGGCCAGACTGACTTCCACGTGAACCGGAACGATAACGTGAACAGTAAACTTGGGCATGAATCACCTCCTTTCTGGAGCGTCCGGCGCTCCCCAATAGCCTGGAGACCCCCAGGCCATTGGCCAGGGCCGGACGGCCCTAGCGGGTAGCCCCATTGCGGCGCTTTATCACCTTGGGCCGCAGCACTGCATGTCGGGTGAAAGTGTCCTTCACCCATGCCCCGTCAAAGAGACGGAACCAGTTGTGGTATTTCCTGCCGCCTGTCGAGACCTCTAGGTTGCTATTGGCGGTGATGACCACAAATCCATCGGTCATCGCCACCAGAAGCTGACGCAGGGGTTTGGTCCCCACCGTGATGCCGTTGTACTGGACATCATCGTAGGGCCTTAGCGAGTCGGCCAGGCTCTTTGCATGGAGCTGCAGGCCGCCGTTGCGTCTAGAGGCCAGCGGGCGCAGAACCACTGGCTTCTTGCCCATGAGCTCACCCCCTATTCGGTTTTCTGGAGCGTCCGGCGCTCCCCCTGGGTGGCGTCCGTGGACACCCTCCAGGGCCAGGGCCGGACTAGCTCCTGGCAGCCGCAAGCCCCCGCTCAAGCGCTGCGGCAAACTCCACGCAGTCGCAGGGTTCCTCGCCGTGTCGCTCATAATGCTCAAGGCGCACGATCCGGTTACAGGCAGTGCAGCATATCTCGTATACGGATGTCTCTACTAAAGAACCATCCCAGGCAGAGTATCCATCAGGCCCTAGAGGGACACGGTCGTAGATGACATCCACAACAGCCGCCAATTCCTCCTTCCCACAGAATGGGCACTTGGCGTTGTGGTCTTCCATGAGCTCACCCCCTTTCAGTTTTCGGAGCATCCGGCGCTCCCCCAAGCGGTTGTCAAATGACAACCACCAGGGCCAGGGCCGGAAGGCCCTAGATCTTCCCCTGGGTGAATTGAGCTATCTCCACGATGGCGTTGCCCAGGGCCAACGCATCCTCTGGCGTGACACTGACAGAGATAGGGGATCCCCCACGAGTGCTGTCAATCTCAATCGACACATAAGGGCGCTCATCTCGTCTGTGACCACCGATATGAGCGGCCCAAGGGCGATACCAACCGTTGCGGCCTAATGCGCCACGACCATCCAGATGATTTGGCGATGGTGCTAGAGGCAAACTCCGGCAGTCGGTTGCTTTGTTCAAGGCTCACCTCCTATTCAGTTTTCAGAGCGTCCGGCGCTCCCCCAAGCGGTTGTCAAATGACAACCGCCAAGGCCAGGGCCGGACACCCTCCTATTCGTTTGTCGGGATTCGTGAGAACAGCCCCGCCACGTGAAGGCTCCCGAATTGGGGCCAGGGGGCGGTTCTCTCCGCCCCCGCAACTGGCCACCCCAGCCTATTTCTTTGGGGGGATCACCGTCAGGTTGATCCGGTAGCCGTTGACATCTTCAAACCCACCGGAGCTGAAAAGCACCTTGTTCCTACCGGAGGCAGAAAACGGTGCCTTGGCCACCGGTGTCAACGGGACGGTGATGACCAGGTTCTTGCCCTTTACTTCCGTCTGCACAGTACACCCCCTTTCGAGTTTATTGCCTTTCGGCTTGGTTGCCTTCCGGCTAGCGGGAAGGGATCCCGCTTTCGGCCAGGCGGCTCCTGGCACTCGTCAGGCCGGCTGTGAGTCAACGGTTTACCCGTTGGGCCCAGGGCCGAAGCCTTATGCCGTCACAGGTACATGCTCACAAGCCAGACAGGTATCACCTGGCATCGTGGGGATGTACCCGCCAGTTGAGTCACCGTCATGCGTCCAATGTGTCCGGCAATTTGGGCAGTCATAGCACTCGCTACCCTGCCCAGACGTACACTTGACGCCACACTCGGGGCAGTACATGGGAACCTCCTATTTGTTTTGCCTTCCGGCTAGCGGGACTGGATCCCGCTTTCGGCCAGGCGGCTCCTGGCACTCATTCAGGCCGGTAGGGGCTTCCATCCTTGTAACGCCAGTCGTGATCCGTTACATTCCCACCGTGATAGCACTTAGCCGCTTCCTTGAGCTGCGGCAGCATGTCGACCCAGCAAAACAACCCACACGTTACGCAACGTAACATGGTGCCTCCTTTCTATAGGCCGTAGGCTTGCGCCACGGCCTTTTTCATCCTCTTGACCTGCTGGCGGTCGTACCCTGGGCAATACTTGTCCAGATCTACGAGTAGCGACTTTGGCACACTCTCTACCGATACGCCCAACGGCTTGACTTGAAGCTTCTCAGGCTCTCCAGGCTTCTCATAGAAGCCCACAAGGTGGCCTCTGTGGTGCACCACCTTGTAGAGTCGAAAACGCCAGCTCTGCCGTGACTTGCGGCGTTTCGAGCGGTTCTGTTCCCGCTCTATGTTCCGCTTGCACTCCTGGCAAAAGCCGTTGTCACCGTTGGAGCGTAGTCTGTAGGGGCGCTCGCAAATGGCACACCTACTCACAACTCACCCCCATCCGAGTTTTGGGCGTTTCAACGCCCGTTGCACCACGATAGCGGCAAAGCTACCGTGGTGGCACCGACGTTGACACGTTGGCAC
>JAUWYT010000015.1 GCA_030615705.1 Chloroflexota bacterium | reverse complement strand
TGGGCCAAGACCCGCCAGCAATTCGGCGTGCCCATCGCCCAGAAGCAATCGGTCCATTTCATGATCGCCGACATGGCCACCGAGATCGAGGCTCTGCGCTCTCTGATCTACCGTACCGCCTGGTTGGCGGATACAGGTCAGCCCTTCACCAAGGAAGCGGCCATGTGCAAGCTATACGGCTCCGAGGTGATCCATCGCTGCGTTGACAGCACCCTTCAGATCCACGGCGGGGTAGGCTACAGCCGGGACTTCTGGGTTGAACGCGCCTTCCGCGACCAGCGCATCGCCGAGATCTTCGAGGGCACCAGCGAGATACAGCGCATCGTCATCGCCAGCAACCTCTTCCGACCGGAGGGGGTGCGTATCAGTGCATAACAGGGGACCAAAGGAGCAAGGAACAAGGGAGCAAGGGGAGGAGATGAGCCAAGAGGATGTGCGAGGCTATGAGGGCACAGCCATCTATCAACTGGGGAAACGATTGGCCGTAGAAGTACATCGGATGACGTTGGGTGAACTGCCGGAGTTCGAGATGTACGAAGAAGGCAGGCAGATTCGCCGCTCATCCAAGTCCATCGTCTCCAACTTCGTCGAGGGCTACGGCATGAAGAGTTACAAGGGCGATCTCATCCGTTACTTGGCCTATGCTCTGGCTTCCTGTAACGAAGCAAAAGCTCATCTCGACACGTTGCACGAAACTAAGTCACTCGGCCAAGAGCGCTTCATCGAACTCTACAATCAGTACCGAAAACTCCGCGCTATGCTTTACAACTACCGTGAAGACGCCTTCCAAGACCGTGTCTAATCCCTTGCGACCCTGCTCCCCTGCGACTTTGCAACCTTGCTCCCTTGCAACCCTGCATATTGAGGAGGAATGAACCGTGCGAGCGATCGTTCCCATCAAGCAAATCCTAGACCCCACCGGCTTTGCCGTCCACCGGCGACTCGAGAGAATCTTCATCAACCGGGAGGACTACATCATCAACCCCAACGACAAGAACGCCTTGGAGGAGACTTTGCGGCTTAAGGACGCCCACGGTGTCGAGGTCATCGCCCTCAGCCTGGGGGAGCCTAGAGTTGATGACGCGCTGCGGGAAGCGCTGGCCATGGGAGCTGACCAGGCGTTTCTCCTGACCGATGAGGCCTTCGCCGAGGCAGATGCTGCCGCTGCTGCGCTGATCCTGGCCAAGGCGATCGAGAAAATCGGCGACTATGACCTCATCCTAACTGGCCAGCGAGCAATGGATACTGGCGCCAGTCAGATAGGCCCGCGTCTGGCCGAGTACTTGGGCCTGCCGCAGGTACTGGAAGTCCGCGAGGTGTCCGGCCTAAGCAACGGGAAACTGAGGGCCAAACGAAACTGGAAAGGGGGATACGCCGAGGTAGAAGTCGGCCTGCCTGTACTCCTCAGCATCGCTCCCCAGGCCAACGAGGCCCGCTATCCGCACGGGGCGCGCATCATGAACGCCTATCGGGAGTGGGAAATCAGCACCTGGGGCCTGGCCGATCTGGGCCTAGCCGAAGAGGAGCTCAGCCCTCTGATCGGCCTGCGGCGCAAGGCCTTTCCCCCGGAGCGAACATTTGGGGAGCTCATAACGGGCGCGCCTGGTGAGGCGGCGAAGGAACTGGCACAGCTCTTGAGAGAAGTTGGAAGTTGGAAGTTGGAGAGTGGAGGTTAGATATGGATCTGGAATACTGGGAACTTCTCACGGGCGAAGCAATCGAGGAAGAGGAGATTGTCTGTCGGGATATCTGGGTAGTGGCCGAGGTAAAGGATGGCGCGCTGACGCCAATCAGCCTGGAGATGGTAGGCAAAGCCCGGGAGCTGGCTGCTGCCTTGGGGGCCTACGTCCAGTCCGTCCTGCTGGGTGAGGGCCTGGAGAGTCTGGCTCAGGAGCTGATCCATCGTGGGGCCAACGGCGTCTACCTGGCCGACGATCCTCGCCTCGTTGAATATCATCTGGAAACCTATGCTGAGATCCTGAGTGGCCTTTTCCAGGCGAAGAAACCAGAGATTATCCTCTTTGGGGCCACCGAATTGGGCCAGGAGCTGGCCCCCCGCCTGGCTCAACGCCTGGGGACTGGCCTGATCTCCGATTGCTTGGACCTATCCATTGATGAAACCGAGCGTGTCCTGTTGGCCACTCACCCGGTCTACGGCGGTGAGTATTTCCACGTCAGCACCTTCCTGGGGGCCAAACCTCAGATAGCGACGGTGCGCCCCGGCGCCTTCCGCCTCCCCTTTGCCGACGAGTACGGTTCGGGTGAGATGGAGAAGATCGCTGTCAACTTAGAGGGAATCGAAGGCAAAGTCAAGGTGCTCAGTGTATCTACTGGGGAAGCTCAACCCCAGGTGCCCTTATCCAAAGCAAGAGTAGTCGTCGCTGGTGGGCGGGGCCTGGGGGACGCTGAGGGTTTCGCGTTGGTCGAAGAGCTGGCGGAGGCCCTTGGCGGCCAAGTGGCAGGCTCGCGGGGGGCACTCGACGAGGGCTGGATCGGTCAGGAGCGCCAAGTGGGACTGAGTGACGTCACAGTCAAGCCAGACCTTTACATCGCCTGCGGGATCTGGGGAGACGTCCACCACTACTTCGCGATGCAGGAGGCCAAGTTCGTGGTGGCCATCAACAAAAATCCCGAAGCACCTATCTTCAAGGTAGCCGACATTGGCATCGTGAGCGATCCCAAGGAGATCATCCCGCTGCTGCTCTCTGAGTTGAGAGCGGGGTGAAGTGCCCCTCATAAAGTAGACAACAACCGGGTAGATGGGCAGAGGGTGCCATCTACCCGTTTGCTTATCCAGTTGGAATGTGCTATCATATCTCTCACTCCTGTGCCGGAGACAAAGCATGAGAGAGGTCTTCACGTTGGGTTTCCAGGACATCCTAGCTGCCCAGCGCAACCTCAGTGGCTTGATCACCAGGACACCGCTGGAGTATTCCTTCCTCCTGAGCCAGCAGGCCGGCTGCGACGTGTACCTCAAGCTGGAGAACTGGCAGAAGACCGGTTCCTTCAAGGTACGGGGCGCCATTAACAAGATCTCCAGCCTGACGGAGGAAGAGAAAGCCAGGGGTTTGGTGACGGCTTCAGCGGGGAACCACGCCCTGGGCGTAGCTTACGCCGCCCGAGCCCTGGGCAACGTGCCGACCACCCTGTTTGTGCCCGTCAGCGCGCCTGCCTCCAAGCTGAAAAAGCTGGAGGAGTTTGAGTGCGACGTTTTTCTCTCAGGAAACAGCTACGACGAGGCTCATCACGCCGCTGAGGATTTTGGGCGACTTCACGGCGCTACCTACATCCACGCCTACGATGACCCCCGGATCATTGCCGGCCAGGGCACGGTAGGGCTGGAGATCATGCAAGACCTGCCCGAGGCCGAGGCCATCCTGGTGCCAGTGGGAGGTGGTGGGCTCATCGCTGGGGTGGCTTTGGCCGCCAAAGCGATCAACCCTCATGTACAAGTCATCGGAGTGCAGCCCGAGGCCTCGCCGGCGGCCTACCTCTCGCTGCGCAACGGACGCCCCTACGAGGAATACGACGCCGCCCCCACCGTCGCCGATGGGCTGGCCGGGGGCTTTGGCCGTCTCCCCTTCGAGATCGCTGGTGACCTCATTGACGAAATCGTCCTGGTGAGCGAAGAAGAGATGCGCGCCGCCGTCTTCACCCTGCTGCAGCTGGCCCAGTGGGTAGTGGAAGGCTCCGGCGCAGTGGGCATAGCTGCTTTGTTGGCCGGCAAGGTGAACCTGGCGGGGAGAAAAGTCGTGGCGGTATTGACAGGGGCCAACATAGATGCGAGCCTCCTCTTCGAGATCATGGTCGAACAAACGCCGTGAAACGTGAAAATGTCGCTGGTGAGCCGCCCAACACGGTTGGGCTTTTACCCAAGGCAGGGGGTAGCAGGCCAATCGCATTGGCCGTCACCGGTGAGTCGCCCAACGCGGTTGAACTTCTACCCCTCACAACAAACCCTGTAGCCCAAGGAGGCAAAAATGAAAGTTTACATCTCCTGCGATATGGAAGGCATCTCGGGTGTAGTAGCCGGCAAGCAAACCGAGATGAACGGCGAGGAGTACAAGCGAGCTCAAAAGCTGGTGACGGGCGAGGTCAACGCCGCCATTGAGGGGGCCTTGGCCGGCAGGGCTAGAGAGATTCTAGTCAACGACTCCCACGGCTCCATGCGCAACATCCTCATCGAGGAGCTGAACCCCAGCGCCCAGCTCATCTCTGGCTCGCCCAAGCCTCTCTCGATGATGCAAGGGATTGACGGGAGCTTCGACGCCGCCTTCTTCATCGGTTACCACGCTCAAGCTGGCACCGCCTACAGCGTGCTGGACCACACCTACTCCGGCATCGTCTACCAGGTGAGCCTGAACGGCCGCCTGGTGGGCGAGACGGGCCTCAACGCTGCCCTGGCCGGACACTTCGGCGTGCCAGTGGTTTTGGTGACCGGGGACAAGCTGCTGGTAGAAGAAGCCACAACTCTGCTGGGGACGGTGGAAGGTGTGGCCGTTAAGGAGAGCTGCGGCCGCTCCGCAGCAAAGTGCCTGGTGCCGGAGTCAGCCCGCAAGCTCATCCGCGAGGCGGCCCAAAGGGCGCTGTCCACAGAAGGGAAGCCCTTCGTCGTCGAGCCACCCATCACTCTGACGGTAGACTTCACCTCCAGCGCCCATCTGGACGTGGCGGAGCTCATCCCAGATGCTAACCGCGTGAGCGGCCGGCGCATCGAGTTCATCCATGACGACCTTCTCACTATCTACAAGGTTTGGCGGGCCATGTTGAAGTTGGCCCGCGACTAGATAGCGAACATCATGAGCAACCCAACCATCAAGCCCTACCTGGGGCTTGCTACGGGGATCGTGGCTGTCTCCTTCGCCTCCATCTTCATCCGCCTGGCCGAAGCCCCATCCCTGGTCATTGCCGCCTGTCGCCTGACCATCGCCTCTCTGATCCTGGCCCCAGCGGCTCTCATCAGGGCGAAAGAGGAGCTACGAACTCTCACGAGGGGAGACCTGCAACTGGCTCTCCTCTCCGGCTTGTTCCTGGGCTTGCACTTTGCCACCTGGATAAGCTCCCTGGAGTACACCTCGGTGGCCAGCTCGGTGGTCTTCGTCAGCACCAGCCCCATATTCGTGGGGCTGGCCTCCCATTCCCTGCTGAAAGAGCGGGTATCGCCACAGATGTTCCTGGGGATAGCGGTGTCCATGCTGGGGGGGATGATCATCGGCTACGGCGACTTGGGCCTGGGCGCGAGGGAACTCTTCGGCGATCTCTTGGCCATCGCGGGGGCGGTGATGGTCTCTGGCTACTTCCTGGTGGGGCGGCGGCTGCGCCGCCAATTATCCCTCCTGTCGTACATCTTTCTGGTTTACGCCACGGCGGCCAGCTTCCTGGTCGCCCTCTGCCTGCTCGCGGGACATCCCTTCTCAGGCTACTCCCGGCAGACCTATCTGATGTTCTTCCTGCTAGCCGTCGTGCCCCAGATCATTGGCCACTCATCCTTCAACTGGGCCCTCGCGTACCTCCCAGCCACCTTCGTGGGTGTAAGCACCCTGGGCGAGCCCGTCGGCTCAACTATCCTGGCCTATTTTATCTTAAGCGAGATCCCCACCCTGGCCAAGATCGGCGGCGGCGTGCTGATCCTGGCCGGCATCTACGTGTCGTCCCGCGCGGAGAGCGTGGCGGGGGCAGAAGGATAGGATCGAGGACTGTGCCGAAAACGCTGAAATACATCCTCTTCGACCTGGATGAGACCCTCTATCCCAGTCGGTCAGGGCTCATGGCCGAGATCGGGAGATTGATGAGTCGGTACATGGAAGAGCGGTTGGGGATGTCGCCGACCGAAGTGCCGACGTTGCGAGAGCATTACTACCGCATGTACGGCACCACCATGGGGGGCCTGCAAATCCATCATGGTATAGATCCCGAAGATTATCTGGCCTACGTCCACGACATCCCGCTGGAGGACTACATCGGCCCCAACGACAAGCTGGATAGGGTGCTCGCCGAGATCGAGGCAGAGAAGGTCGTATTCACCAACGCTTCGAAGGAGCATGCCCGTCGCGTACTCAAGACGCTGGGCATTGAGCGCCACTTCAGCCACATCATAGATGTGCGAGCTTTGGGCTGCATTAGCAAGCCCGATCCGGAGGCTTTCCGCCGCGCCCTGGAGATATTGGGCGTCAAAGGAGATGAGTGCCTCATCGTCGACGACAGGGTTCTGAATCTCGCGCCGGCCAAGGAATTGGGGATGATCACCGTTCTCGTGGGCAGCGAGAAAACAGCGCTTCGACAAGGTCACTCCAAGGACGTGGACTTCGTAATCGGTGAAGTGGAGGAGATTGGAAAGGTCGTGCGGCGTTTGACTTCTCAAGCACTGTCAAGTGACGGATAAAGTGATGAGCCTGCACGAGGCCGCCAGGTTGGTGCAGGACCTTCAGGGCCGCAGAGGATGACCTGAGGGGAGAATCAGGTATAATACCGGAGTGTTTCCGAGAGAACTGGTTAGTCAATGAGAGGTGAAGGATGTTTATTTGGGATCCCGCTTATTTTATCTTCATTGCGCCTGCTCTCTTGCTGATGCTCTTTGCTCAGGTCAAGGTGCAGGGGACTTACCGCAAGTATGGCCAGGTAGCCAACCGTTTGGGCATCAGCGGCCTGGAAGCAGCCTACCGACTCTTGCGGGCAAATGGGCTAAACCACGTCGAGGTCAAAGGCATCCCTGGTCAGCTCACTGATCACTATGACCCTCGCAGCAAGGAATTGCGCCTCTCCGAGGGAGTGGCTCGCAGTGCCTCGGTGGCCTCCCTGGGCATCGTGGCCCACGAGTGCGGCCACGCCGTCCAGGACAAAACTGTCTATTTCCCTCTGCGACTGCGCGCTGGCTTGGTGCCGATGGTTAACATCGGCGGCTATCTGGGCTACATCTTCTTCCTGGCAGGGCTATTCCTGCAAGTGACAGGCCTGGTCTGGTTGGGCGTCATTTTCTTCTCAGGGGGAGTCGTCTTCGCCCTGGCCACCCTGCCCGTGGAGCTCAACGCCAGCCGCCGGGCCATGCAGATGCTAAATAGCGCAGGCCTTGTAAGAGGACAGGACGAGTTCAAGCAGGCCAAAAGCGTCCTGAACGCGGCAGCCTTGACCTATGTAGCAGCCTTAGCTATGGCGCTGTTCCAACTCCTCTACTACATCTCCATCGCAACGGGGATGTCCCGTCGGCGAAGACGATAACATAGACTAGGGTCCACTCTACCACTGGAGAGAAGTCCGGGTCTAGCCGGTAACTGCCGCGGCCCTGGTGCAGGCGCGGATGGAGAAAGCGGGGTCATTGGGAAAAAGATGACTGTTCCCATACAGGTCATGAGCCATGAAAGGAGGGACGCCGATGATGACGCCCACACAAGCTAGAAAAATCCTTGACGTGTTGTTTACCCTGTCCCCCGAAAAGGTGGCCGAGGTATATGACTTTGTCATCTTTTTGCAAGAGCGCTACGGCCAACGCACAGCCGTGCACGTGAGCGATGCCTCGAGCGAAGAAGACCTGCATGACCTGATACGGGCTTCACTGGCACACGCCGAACGCACCATCTGGGCGAGGGAGAAAGAGTATGGTTAAGCCAGGCGACGTCGTGACGGTGGATTTCCCCGGCGTGACAGGCATCAAGCGTCGTCCCGCTGTGGTGGTGTCCACCCACACTTACCACAAGACACGCCCGGACGCCATCCTTGGTCTACTGACCAGCCAGGTCACTGCCGCAACCGGACCTACAGACTGCTGGCCTGCACAGCCCCTCCGTGTTCGGTGCCTTCCTCGCCACCCTGCCGGCCACCACCCTGACCGCAGTAGGCCATCTGTCCGATCAGGATTGGCAGAGGGTGCAAGCCTGCTTACGGACCGCATTGGCCGTGACGTGAAAGCGCCTGGACAGTAAGAGGCTGTGGACCCGTTATGTGCTCAATGAATAGGGCAAGTTCTATGAAACAGCCTTATGAGCCTATAAGACACTTTCACTACCTGCCATTTCATTGTGAGATTGATGCATAGAGATTCCAAGGAGCCCTATTTTGGCAGAAGGGTGAGAAGCACCAGTTTGTCGGGGCCGAAGAAGTACCGAGGTTTCGTGAGGAAGACTTAAAACTGGTGTGCTACATGCATGGCGCTGGTATGATGAACCCTGAGGCGATCTCAAGCAGAAGCAGGGAAAAGTGAAAGACAAGATGCACAGAAGGATGATTAACGCCTGGTGCATGTACGACTGGGCCAATTCTGCATTCGCCACGACGATTATGGCCGCAGTGTTGCCCACCTTCTACCAGGCAGTAGCGTGCGCTAATCTGGAAGGGAATCTGGCTACGGTCTACTGGGGCTACACCACCTCCATGGCCCTCTTATTGACCGCTACCCTGGCCCCGATGCTGGGGGCCATCGCCGACTACAGCGGAACCAAGAAGCGATTCCTGGCTGGTTTCGCCACCCTGGGCATTATCTTCACCTGCCTGCTGGTTCTCATTAAGACCGGCGACTGGCTGCTGGCTTCCTTCCTCTTCATAATAGCCAACGTGGGGTTCGCCGCCGCCAACATCTTCTACGATGCTCTCCTGCCTCACGTCGCTCACCCCGATGAGATAGACCAGGTTTCGACCAAAGGGTACGCTCTGGGCTACCTGGGAGGTGGTGTCCTGTTGTCCCTTAACCTGGCCTGGATACTATTTCCCAGTACCTTCCTCCTGCATGATACAGAGAGCGCCTCCCGCCTTTCTTTTCTGAGCGTGGCAATCTGGTGGGCCCTTTTCTCAATTCCCCTCCTTCGTCACGTGCCTGAGCCGCCTCGCACGGCTAAAGCCCGATCTGAGGTCCACCCCATCCTGGGTGGGTTCCGCCGGCTGTGCCAGACCTTCCGCGATGTCCGCCGCTACCGTGAATTGATCAAGTTCCTGGTCGCCTTCTGGCTGTATAATGACGGCATCGGCACGATCATCAAGATGGCCACCATCTACGGAGCCGAGATCGGCATCGGCCAGGGCGACTTGATCGGGGCGCTGCTCTTGACTCAATTCATAGGCATCCCTTTCTCCCTCCTCTTCGGTCGGCTGGCCAGGCGGCTCGGCACCAAGCCCTCTATTTACCTCGCCCTCGCCGTTTACACCGGCATCTCCATCTGGGGCTACTTCATGGCCCATGCCTGGGAGTTCTGGGCTCTGGCCTTCTTAGTCGGCCTGGTGCAGGGCGGTAGCCAGGCCCTCAGTCGCTCGCTGTTCGGCTCCATGGTCCCCAGGGGGAAGACGGCGGAGTTCTTCGGCTTCTACAGCGTCAGTTCCAAGTTCGCCGGTATCGCCGGCCCCTTTATCTTTGCCCTGGTGGGACAGCTTACCGGTTCCAGCCGCTTGAGCATCGTATCGCTGATCTTTTTCTTCATCGTAGGAGGTCTGCTCCTGACCAGAGTCAACGAGGAGGAAGGGATCCGGGTAGCAAGAGCCGAGGATGCTCTGGTCACAACCTAGGGCGCAGAAAATGGAGGGGAGTTGAAATGAATTTCAGCCTTTTCGATTTGTTTTGGATCTTCATCATCATTTCCAGTCTGATTCCCGCCCTGCAGAAGAAGCTCCTGGAAGGCAATCGGCGTCGCGTGATGCGGCAATTGGAGAAGAAGCGCAACTCGCGCCTCATCACCCTCATCCACCGCCAGGAGGTCATTAGCTTCTTAGGAATAGGCTTCCGTCGCTACATTGACATCGAGGACTCAGAAGCGCTGCTCAGGGCCATCCGCCTGACCCCCAGGGACATGCCCATAGACATCATCCTGCACACCCCCGGCGGGTTGGTCCTGGCCGCCGAGCAGATCGCCCATGCCCTAATCCGCCACCCGGCTCCGGTCACCGTCTTCATCCCCCACTATGCCATGTCCGGCGGAACTCTCATCGCCCTGGCCGCCGATCAGATAGTGATGGACGAGAACGCCGTCCTGGGGCCCGTTGATCCCCAACTGGGCCGCTATCCGGCCAGCTCAATCCTCGCGGTGACCCAGATCAAGGACGTCAACGAGACTGATGACGAAACCCTGATTTTGGCCGACATGGCAAAGAAGGCTGTCTCCCAAGTCAAGCAGACCGTGGTGGAAATCCTGATGGGCAACGGGATGGAAGAAGAGAAAGCAAAGGAGATCGCTGAGGCCCTCAGCGCTGGCCGGTGGACCCACGACTATCCCATCAGTGCAGAGGAAGCGAAAAAGCTGGGCCTGCCCATTAAGCTGGATCTGCCAGATGAGGTGTGCCAGTTGATGCAACTCTACCGTCAGGCTGGCCAGCGCCGTCCATCAGTTCAGTACATTCCCGTGCCCTACCGCCGAGAGAAACAACCACCGCCAAAAGCAAAATAGAGGAGGTTCCACAATGACGCCGCAAAAGTCAACTTTGGACGGCAAGGTAACCACGAATTGGCATGAGCGCTTCGCCGAGCGAACTCACAATATGATGAGCTCCATCATCCGGGAGATATTGAAGCTGGCCTTGCAGCCGGATATTATCTCCTTCGCCGGGGGGATGCCTGCCGCCGAGCTGTTCTTGATTAGGGAGTTCGAGGAAGCTTGTCAATACGTCTTAACCCACGATGGGGTGCGGGCTCTTCAGTACGGCACCACTGAGCGTTACCCACCCCTCAGGCAATACCTGGTGGAGAAGATGAAGGAGTACGACGTGCCCGCCGAACAAGAAAACATCCTCCTCGTCAACGGCTCCCAACAAGCCCTCGACCTGATCGGCAAGATCTTCATCAACCCGGGGGATGTCGTCCTCACCGAGGGTCCCACCTACCTGGGAGCAATACAGGCCTTCAGGGCCTACCAGGCCCGCTTCGTGACCGTCCCCCTCGACGAAGAGGGGATCCAAACGGGCAAACTCGAAGAGGCCCTGGAACGTCACCCCGTTAAGTTCATCTACGTCCTGCCCAATTTCCACAACCCGGCTGGGGTGACGATGACCCTGGAGCGGCGGCTAAAGCTGGTGGAACTGGCCGCCAGGTACGGCGTCTTCATCGTGGAAGACGACCCCTACGGCGAACTGCGCTTCGAGGGCCAGGACATCACCCCCCTCGTAGTTTTGCACAAAGAGAACGTCCTCTACCTGAGCACCTTCTCCAAGACCCTCTCCCCTGGCATCCGCCTCGGCTGGATCGTTGCTCCCAGCAAAATCATTGCCAAGCTCGTTCAGGCCAAGCAGGGATCAGACCTACACACCAGCACCTTCGTCCAGATGGTGACCAACGACATCTGTCAGCGGGGCATCCTCCGCAGCCATGTGAAGACGATTCGGGAGGTCTACAGGGAACGCCGGGACGCGATGCTGGCTGCCATGGAGAGGCACTTCCCTCCGGGCGTCACCTGGACCCGTCCCCAAGGCGGTCTCTTTCTCTGGGTACAAGTGCCGGAACACATTGACACCACTGAGTTCCTGAATCTAGCTCTGCAGGAAAAAGTGGCTTTCGTGCCCGGCCGAGCCTTCTACCCAGATGACGATGGCCAAAACGCCATGCGGCTAACCTTTGCCACCGCCGACCCGGAGAGGATCGAGGAGGGCATCAAGAGGCTGGAGCGAGCATTGACGAGAGAGCTTGGCTAGTACACCGTGGCGTAAGTCCGCCCACCGTTCGTTGACGCCGGCATAGTCCAGCCCCTTGTGGGCGTTGTTTCAGCCTTACCCTGTCGAGCTCAAACAAGGGAGCATCAGCATGAGCAAAGGCCACGTAGACTTCGGCGTGCCTTCGGGCCGAGCCCTTCGGGCTGAGCCTCAGGACGAAGCCTCAGGCCGAGGGCTCAGTCGAGCCGTCGAGGTAACATTGCGAGTCCGCTACGCCGAGACCGACGCCATGGGCATCGTCCACCACACCAACTACATCGTTTGGTTCGAGGTAGGGCGCGGCGAATACATGCGCCAGCAGGGCGGCGACTACGCTCAACTGGAGGCCCAGGGCTACTACTTGCGCGTCATCGAAGTGCAGGCACGCTTCCTGGCCCCCGCCCGCTACGGAGACCTGGTCACGGTCAGAACCAGGGTCGAGGAAGCGCGGAGCCGCCAGGTGACCTTCGCCTACGAGGTCGTCATGGCCGAGACGGGCCAACTGTTGGCCACAGGGCAGACGAAGCACATTTGCGTAGACGAAGAAGGAACGGTCAAAGCGATTCCCGAAGCGATAAGGGATATGCTGAGGAGGAACTAATAGCTCAAAGCCATATAATCAAGATTAAATACCTGGAAGAGGCCGGAAACTGCGTGCGGGAATTCCATCAAAAGGGCCTAAGTCTGAGTCAAATCAGAAATGAGGTTTGGGGCCACGAACTGCCCATTGCTTACATCACCCTGGGCCATTTCTCGGCTCAGAACCTGGTGCGCTCGTATCTTGAGACCTCCCCCCGCTGAGCATTGATCCAAGTACGTGGAAAGAAAGATGACCCTTAGCGTCGTCCATGCCACAATGGAGGATATCGAGGCCAAAGTAGACAAGGCCGTCGAACTCATCGGCCA
>JAUWYT010000045.1 GCA_030615705.1 Chloroflexota bacterium | reverse complement strand
AAGGCAACTGGCATACCCATCGCTGCGAGAGTTTCCTTTAGACTAAAGTCTGATTCGAATTCAAATTTCGGCATTGTGAGGGCGACCCGCTTGTGCTCCAGTCCCCTAACAATTCCGTCCACCCGCTGGGCATCCAACGATTCTTCAAACGCCCAGAATTGGCGGATACCTCCACTTCATCCTCTCCCAGGACCGTCTGCATCCCGCTTTCAACGGCCTGGACCTCGAACTCGCCCGTCGCAGCGAAGGTCCCACAGGCCAGGAGGGAGAGGGCACTCGTCCTGGACCCTTTGTCCCCTGTGTCCTTGGGCCACAGGACCAAGGGCTTGGGCACCGTACTGGACCGTACGGTACAGTGCCAAAGGACCAAGGGCGACGAGTACAGGGCTTCCAGTTGCACATTGCCAATTCCTTATGGGGCCAGATCGGCTATAAGTTTCTGTCCGAATACCTCGATGCCCTGGCTGAAAACTACGGAGCCGGGCTGAGGCTGCTGGACTTTGCGAACGCACCGGAAGAGTCCCGCGTCACCATCAACGACTGGGTCAGCGAGCAGACGGAAGATCGGATAGAAGGCCTGATTCCACCAGGCGGCATTAGTAAGATCACGCGGCTGGTGCTGGTCAACGCTATCTACTTCAACGCGGCGTGGCAGTATCCCTTCAAAGAGGAACTGACCCACGATGGTACGTTCTATCTGCTCGACGGCGGCGAGGTCACCTTGCCGATGATGAAGCAGACGAAATCCTTCGGTTATGCCGAGGGCGAGGGGTATCAGGCAGTCGAGCTGCCATACGTCGGAGGAGAGTTAGCGATGGTCATCTTGCTCCCTGAGGCAGGCGGGTTTGAGGCGTTTGAAGGCTCGCTGGACGCCGAGCGGGTGGAGGCCATCGTGAGGGAACTGGCACACAAGCGGGTCACTCTGACCATGCCTAAATTCACCTTTGATTCGACTTTCATGCTGGCGAACACCCTGGCTGGCCTGGGCATGCCGGATGCCTTCTCGCGTGGAGCGGCAGACTTCTCAGGGATGGACGGTACCCGCGAGTTCTTCATCGGAGAGGTCATACACAAGGCCTTCGTCTCTGTGGACGAAGCGGGCACAGAAGCCGCGGCCGCCACCGCAGTGATAATGCTAGGAGCAGCTCCTGGAACGCCCGTTCCCCTCATTGAGGTCACCGTTGATCGCCCCTTCGTCTTTCTGATTCGCGACATCAAGACCGGTGCCATCCTGTTTGTGGGTCGCGTCGTCAACCCGAGGGCATGAGTGGAACCTTTTCGGCCCTCAATCCGTCTAGAACACGGTAAAGCCAATTTAAATACACCAATAACAAGAAAGGGAGGCAAGAAATGAAAAGCCAACTCTTCATCTTGGGATCGGTGCTCATTATGAGTGCACTGATCTTGGGTGGCTGCACACCATCAACGTCCCAGGAGGCTTCTGCAGATGTCTCGTGCGATGACTTCATGAAGCTCCAGAGCATTAGAAAAGAACTGGAAGTTGCTGTTGACAGCTCATTCACATTAACTCTGTGCTCCAACCCCACGACAGGCTTTCAATGGGAGTCGGCGAAAATTAGTGACCAAACTGTGTTAGCGCAAGTAGACCACCAGTTTGTGTCTCCCGAAAGCGAGACGCCTCCTCCTCCTGGAACCGCTGGCAAAGAGGTATGGACTTTCAAGGCGCTTAAGAAAGGTAAGAGCACCATATCCATAGAATATAGCCGGCCCTGGGAAGGCGGCGAGAAGGCAGCCTGGACGTATTCCTTGGCCGTGGTTGTTAATTAGCCAGTTGCATCACCAACGCCCACACCGGTAGACCTTGACGGCACCGAGTGGGTGCTCATCTCGCTGAACGACAGCAGCCTCATTGAAGGTACTGACATCACCCTGAACTTCGCCGCTTGTACTGAGCCCAGTCGAAGTGAAGGCGTTCTCAGCGGGTTCATGGGCTGCAACGGCTACGGCGGCGGACGCGATAGCGGCAAATACATGGCGACGGACGAGGGTACTCTGACAATCCCCCAAATCGCTGTGACCGTGCAGCTCTGTCTGACGCCTGAGGGCATCATGGAGCAGGAAGCGGCCTACATTGAGGCTCTCCAAAACGCCGCTGCCTACCGGGTGATGGATGACCGCCTGGAGATCGCCAATGCTGCGGGCGAAACAACCCTCGTTTTCGCCAGGGAAAATTGAAGGAGGAATCAAAAAATGGGTAGAATGCAAAGCAAACTGTTTATCTTGGGACCGGTGCTCTTCCTGAGTGCGCTGATCATCACTGGCTGCGGGCCGGCCACGGCCCAGCCCACCGAAGTCGTGGTGACCATTCCGGCAGAGGTTACCCCCATCCCAGAGGGGCCTGAGGAGACGGAGTTCACGACCGCCTATAGTGCGGCCCGGGCCCACATCAGCGAACATTACGGCGAACAGCCACCCCCGTCGGGCCTGGGCTGGACGACGGAACCGATCACCCTGGAAGGGCCAATTGACTCAATGGGCTACCAGTACACCACCGGTGACTGGGTGGTCACAGTGACCTGTCCCATCGCAGGGCCCAAAAGGGTGGCCTATCGGGTGAGGGTGGCCAATGAGACCACCGGGTTCCGCTGGGAAGGACACGTTGACGGGGAAGGGCGTGTGTCGGCGGCATCTGAGGATATTCTGGTCGCACGTGATGCGGTGCTGGCCTACGTCAGAGAACAGTACGGCGACCAAGCGCCTGCATTGGAACTATCCTGGATGGAGGAATTGACCAGTCCAGAATTGGTGCCCGGTGGCATAAGCTACCGGTTCACAGCCGAGGACTGGGTGCTCACGATAGACACTGCAGTCGTGCCGCCCGAAATGCGGGTGTATAGGATGTCGGTGAGCAACCCAACACCCGGGTTCTGGTGGGAGGGCCGGATAGACGCACAGGGGCACGTGACGGAGGGGCCTGAGATTGTGCTGACCGCCCACGGTGCAGCCCTGAACTACGTCAGCGAACACTACGGCGAGCAGGCCCCTGGGCCGGACCTCACCTGGGAGGGAGGACGCGCTACACCAGAAGGGCTAATCGGCGGCGAAACCTTCCAGTACACCGCCGACGACTGGGTGGTTACGATAACCTATCCAGTCGTGGCCCCAGAAAACGTCGTCTACCACATCGTGGTGGCTAACCCAACCACCGGGTTCCAGTGGGAGGGGGAGCTAGACGCGGAGCGGTACCTGACCGAGACGGCCGCTCCTGAAGGCTACAGCCCGCCGGAGGTCGTGCTCGATAGAACCGGTGCCCGGGACGCCGCGCTGAGCTACATCTATAAACAATATCGGTATCCGCCTGTGGAATCGCTGTACTGGGAAGAGGAGCGGATCACGCCTGGGGGTATGGTGGGCGCGGAGACGTATCGGTACACGGCGTTCGATTGGGTCGCGGAAATCTCCTATAACGTTGTGGCTCCGCAGGCGATGATCTACCAGGTGAGGGTGACGAATCCCACCCTTGGTCTCGAGTGGGAGGGAGAGGTGGACGCAGCGGGGCAAGTGGCGGAGCAGCCTGCTCCCACGGGCGGACAGCCCGTTGTGGCATGGTACGGTCATGTCGTCAGCACACCTGACGGCGCCCAGTTCGACGACTATCTCACCTTGGTGCCCGAAGGGGTTGGCGAAATCGGCTTGACCGGTGCGGACGCTAGCATCGAAGCCGAAATCGTGGCCCTGCGCGACAAGGAAGAACCCGGCAAGTATGCTCACTTCTGGGGCACGCTCACCTGCGACGTGCCCGACTACGGCGGCTGCCAGCTCGTCGTAAGCCGCCTGCGCCCCGACGGTCCGGGCCCCTTCTTCGCTCCCGACCCGGTCGAGGGCTGGGAGGGAACCATCTACAGTGGGCCACCAGGACCAAGGTCAGGCGGCGATGACTACTTTGCCCTCGTGGGTGACTTCCCCGTGCGCTATGGCATCGACAGCCTCGATCCCACGATCACCGCTCAGTTGGAAAGCCTGAGCGATACGCAGACCACCATCCGCGTGTGGGGGCACGTCACATGCCCCGCCATCGACTCCTACGGCACGCACATTGTAGTGACCCGTATTGAGGTCGAAGGGGAAGCCCCCGCCGAAGATGAGTACGAGAGATGGAATACGTACACGAGCGAGAAATTCGGCTACACACTCAAGTACCCCGGCGACGCTACGGTCATGGGGTCTGATCTCGATGAGTCAGTACAGTTTGTGGGACCGCTCTCCGACGACGAACACTGGCCCTGGCTGGAGGTAGGGCACCTTGACAGCGATTTCTATCACCCACCCACCGGCACTGATGTCCACCAGTGGATCGCCGATTCCGACATATCTTACGATGAGATCGGTCCCGAAGTGGAGGTGGCCGGTCTCTCCACGGTCCATCTCATAACCTACAAAAGCCCGATGGCCTACGCCAATGACGATTACTACTTCATCAAGGGTGACCAACTCTTCTGCATCATGATACTTCACACCGGCGGCCAGCAGGACTGGGAGCTGTACAACAAGTTCTTGAGGAGCTTTACATTCCCCTGACGTGCAGCGAGAGCCTGGTCTCTCCCTGCTCACGTGCATCCTAATGCAAACGCCCGGCGATGGGCCGGGCGTTTCGTTCTGTGCACAGTCTGCGGCTCGATGGCGAGTGACAACATCCAACTGTTGGGGTCGAATCTCAGGCGGCGAAAATAACACCTGGTCACTTGACCAGCGAAAAGACTAGCCACCTGTCCAGGCCCAAGACTGTCCGGCTGGGAGAACGTTTCAAGTTAGGGACAACATGTCCGTTGCATCGGGGAGTTGTTTATGTTATACTGTAGGCGGATAGACGAAACAGGTCAACTCTCCAGACTAAGGTGGAACCTTGTTGGCCCTCAATCCGTCTAGAACATGGTAAGGCCAATTTGAGGACCGCCAAGAACAAGAATAAGACAAGGATGAATGGGAAAGTTATAAGGCTATTCCTTGCCCTATCCCTGAGCCTCATTGCCTGCTTACCCCTGCTGGCAGGTGATGGTCCTATAAACACGCGAGGGGGAGGCGATAGCCCCTTCTTGCTGGTTCGCCTCCACCAACTGGTTTCCAACTTGAGCGCTGGCGTCTTCCCTGCCCGCTGGATGCCCGACGCTGCCTTTGGCTTAGGCTACCCTTTCTTCAATTTCTATGCCTCCCTACCCTACTACATCGCCGCCCTGTTCAAGCTCTGGGGCTTCGGCTTCATCTGGTCCATCAAGCTGACTCAGTCATTGGGTTTTGTCGCTGCAGCAGCCTCGATGTATCTTTTGGCCAAACGCTTGTTTAACCGAGAGGCCAGTGCCATACTGGCCGCCTTGGCTTACACCTACGCTCCCTTCCACCTAGTCAACGTCTATGTGCGGGGCGATTCCCTATCGGAGTTCTACGCCTTCGCCTTTTATCCCCTCATCTTCTGGGCGCTGCTGCGCCTGCAGGACTTGCCTTCGGTTGGCAACATCGCCCTTCGACAAGCCCTTGGTCCTCAGGCCCAAGGACTGAGGGCTCAGGACATCGCATTGGTCGGCCTTGCTTACGGCGGGCTGATCTTGACCCACAACATCTCGGCCCTCATCTTCAGCCCCTTCGTAGTTCTCTATATCTTACTGGCTGTTTCCAGGCCAGCAGGCAGAGCTAAGTGGCTTACCAGCAGCGCACTTGGACTCGGCCTGGGTTTGGCCATAAGTGCCTGTTTCTGGCTTCCGGCCTTGCTGGAGGGGAAGTACGGACAATTGAAGCATCAGACCACCGGCTACTTGCATTACAGCAACCACTTTCGCGGCCTGGATCTGGTACAGCCTTCGCTTCTTTTCAACTATGCCCTCAAAGCAGGCCAGACACCCTTTGCCGTGGGCCTGGCACAGGCCGCACTCACGCTCCTAGGTGCGGCAGCGATCGTCGCCTGGTGGGTCAAGCGCCGCCGTCCCGAGGCCCAGAGCGCCTTCTTCATCGCTGGCTTGGCCCTGGCCACCTTTCTTATCACGCCGCTCTCGCGCCCTCTGTGGGACAACGTGCTCCTCCTGCCCTTTGTGCAGTTTCCCTGGCGTTTTCTGTCGGTACAAGCCTTTTTCGCCAGCCTGGTCATCGGCTACCTGGCCCAGCGCTTGCCCAGGCCGCGTTTGCTGGCCTGCATCGTGGGGGCGGTGTTGCTGGTGGCTTCCATGCTGGGCCTCAAGCCCGAGTACCTGCCCATCGGCGAGGCGGACGTCACCGTGGAGCGCCTGATGCTCTACGAATACTTCACCGCCAACATTGGCACTACCATCCGCCACGAGTATCTACCTCGCTGGGTGGTGCCTCGCCCCTACACTTCCGAGGTGTTGCTGCGCAGCGCTGAGAAACCGCCGCTGGTGCTGGACGGAGAGGTTAAAGCGGCTGAACTGGTTTGGGATAAGCCAGCAGCGGAAGGATGGGCCCTTGACGTCACCTCGCCCCAGGCATCTTTGGCCTTCCACACCTATTACTTCCCCGGCTGGCGGGCCTACGTGGACGGCCAACCCACGGAGGTGTGGCCTGTCGAGAACCTGGGCTACATCGGCCTTGATCTCGACCAAGGAGAGCACCAAGTCGTCTTGCGCCTGGAGCGCACCCCCCTGCGGGTCCTGGCTGAGGGGCTATCCCTGGCCGCTGCTTTGGCCGTCGTTGGACTCTTAATCGTCAAGGGGCAAGAAGCAAGAGGCAAGAAGCAGGGGGTAGACCACCGACTGTGGGCCGTGGCGATGGCGGTACTGCTGGTAGGAGTTCTCCTGCGCCTGATGCCCACGCCTGAGAGTGACATTTCGGACTTGACCATGGATTTCGACCGCCTGCCCTACCTGCATCACAATCCCCAAGGGGTCAACTTTGGTGGGACGGCATGGTTGAAGAGCTACCGGCTTTCAGTTGACGAAGTGGAAGCTGGAGAGACCGTCGAGGTGGTTCTCCACTGGGATGAGGTCAGAGGCGAGGGACTGGAAGCTGACGTGTCTCTGCTCTCCCCTGCTGAGCACCTCTTTCACACCAGCGCTTGCCTGGCCGAGGATAGCGTCCCCTTGCGGGCTGGGACGACGCATCACTGTTTGAAAGTACCCGGGGAGGCCGTTCGTGGCATCTACCTGATCAGCGTAAAGTTAAGGGACGAGGAGGGTGAGATAAGGCCCATCACAGAGAGGGGCGAGACCCTGGGTACCACCTATCTGCGCCCCCTGCGCATTCGCAGCGAGCGCTGGGCAACCGGCGATGAGCCGACCCTGGCGAGTTTCGGGTCGGGCATCGTCCTGAGTGAGGTAGAGACCGAACAGAAAAGGCCCGAAGCATTGGAGGCCAGGCTGACCTGGCGAGTCGTTGAACCAGTGGCTGCCAACTACGGCCTGGCCCTGCGTCTGCGGGATGGGGATGGCCAAGCGCTTGACTCCCTTGACCTCCAACCTCACTACGGCCTGTACCCCACCAGCATGTGGCGAGGGGGAGAGCTGATCAGCGATCGCTACGTCCTGTCCCTGCCCGAGGGCACCCCGCCTGGTGAAGACTATTCGCTGGAGGTAATTCTCTACGAAGTCGCCTCGCTAGCACCCATCGGCACGGCGCAGGTATCCAATGTGGCCCTGACGAAGCCCACCATCAAGGCACTTGTCCTGGACCCTTTGTCCTTGGGCACCGTACTGGACCGTACGGTACAGTGCCAAAGGACCAAGGGCGACAAGTACAGGGCCACCTATCCTGTGCTCCAGGAGTTCGGTCAGTTGGCCCTGGTCGAATTGAGTCCGATGAGGGCACAGATAGAGCAGGGGCAACCCTTGCTCGTGCAGGCGAAATGGGCCGCCACCGAGCACCCCACCCGCGATTATGCTTGCCGTCTATCCCTGAAAGATGAAGGTGGGGCAACCGTCCATTCGCAGACCCAACCGATAGCCAGGAGCTATGCCACCTCCCTCTGGCCGACCAACGCCATCGTGGCCAGCCGCTACCAGACGACCCTCGATCCCCTGCTGCCTCCGGGGCACTACGACTTAGTTATAGCTGTATTCGATCCTCGGACCAGCGAAGGCTTCGGGGAATTCGTTGCCCCACTGGCCATCGTCATCGAGAGGAGAGAGCGCAGCTACGCCATACCCCCCATGCAGGCTAAGCTGGACGTGAGTTTCGGCGGCCAGATGCGCCTTTTAGGCTATCATCTAAGGCGGGAGGAAGGGGAACTGCGGCTGGGGCTGCACTGGCAAGCGCTACGGCAAATGGAGAGGGATTACAGAGTCTTTGTCCACCTTTTCGACCCTGCTACGGAGGAGATCGTAGCTCAGGACGATGCCATGCCTCGTCAGAACCAATATCCCACTTCCTGGTGGGCTGAGGGCGAGGTAGTCAGCGATGAGATCACCATCTCCCTGGAGGGCCTGCCTCTGGGGCGCTACCGCCTTGCCCTGGGCGTCTATGATCCCCAGACCATGGATCGCCTGGCGGCGGTCGGCCCTGACGACACCCCCGTCGCCAATAACCGTGTCGTCTTGGATGAAGAAGTGGAAATGCCTTGAGCGGCCTGCTAAAAACCAAAGTCGGCTAAAAAGCCGACTCCCTGGAGTGCGCCTTGGCGCACTTGAGCTTTTAGCGTGGGGATTTCTATCCCCATGCTTGCGCAGAAACCCAATATGAAAATCGCACCTGTATCAGAAGTGAAGGCTCATTTCAGTGCCTACCTGAAACGATGTCAAGACGGGCCGGTTATCGTCACGAAGAATGGCCGTCCTGTGGCCGTATTGATCTCAATTCTGGAAGATGCCGACCTGGAGCGCCTTGTGTTGGCCTATACACCCAGGTTTCGTCGCCTGCTGGACGCCGCCGAGCAACGCATCCAACAAACAGGTGGCGTCGGGCACGAGGAGTTCTGGAAAGCGCTTGACACGGCAGAATAGCAGGGTGATTCAGTTTCCGCGTAGGTAACTGTCTGGTCGGTTTATAGTTCAACGCTCCAATTGCGCAAGGGGTAC
>JAUWYT010000081.1 GCA_030615705.1 Chloroflexota bacterium | reverse complement strand
TATCCGATGTCCTAATCAAGCTTATGGAATCACGTCTAACTGGTTGGAGCGGCGTCCCGAGTACCGTATTCCTTCACCCCAAAGCGCAGCAACCAAGTGTCCTTGGGCAGGCAATGCCCACCCACACCAGCTCCAGAGAGGTGCATGTGGCGGTCCGGACGGGCGTTGATCAACTCCCGCATCTCGTAGACGTCCACCCCCAAGCTCTCGCAGATCAGGGCGATCTCGTTGGCGAAAGCGATGTTGACATCTCGATAGGCGTTTTACACCGTCTTGGCCAGCTCAGCGGTGAGGACATCCGTGGCCGTGATCTCCCGCTTGACAATGGTGTGGTACAGCTCCACCGCCAATTCAGTGCTCTGCACATCAATGCCCCCAACAACTCGGGGGAAATCCACCATGTATTCCAAAAGTTTGCCTGGCATCACCCGCTCGTAGGAAAAAGCCAGATAGAAGTCCTTGCCAGCTTTCATGCCAGAGGTCTCTTCCAGAATCGGCTGCACGATGTTCTGGGTCGTACCAGGCGCTACGGTTGATTCAATGACTACCAAAGTGCCCTTCTGCATATACTGGCCTACCCCAGCGCTGACCTCGCGCAAGGAGAGATACTGAGGAACCCTGCCGCTATCGGTCGGCGTCTGAACGTCAATCAAGATGACGTCGGCGTCCCTGCAGACCGCAACATCGTCCGTCACTCGGAACGTCCCCTTTTCCACCACCCGGGCGATCAGTTCGGCCAGCCCCGGCTCGTGTCCCTCAAAGGGACTTTTGCCCTCATTCAAGGCATCAATCTTCCATCCGGAGCGCTCAGAGCGACGCTGCACTCCTATCACCTTGTGGCCGGCGACATCAGCCAAAAGCGCCGCGCAGGGAATGCCGACGTATCCCATGCCGATGACCACAATCAATTTCGAATCTTGCATTTCCCCTCCAATCTAGCATTATCATCTACTATCCTCACCTACTCGGATCTCCGTCAGGGCGATCCACCGCCCTCTCCGCTCAGCGGTCATCACCTCACCTGTATCAGCTATCGAAACAGCGACCCGAAGGTGATACCGGCCTGAGGGAAACCCGCCGGGCAGCCAAAAGCTGTATTGATCCCGGACAATCTCACCCTGATCCCACTGGGTGGTGGGATAGTAGCCATCAACGGGACGGGTGCTTATCCGTCCCACCTCCTCTCCCTGCTCATCCAGCATCACTGCCGTGACAAGCAAATCTCCTAAGCTTGATGACTCAGCCCACCAAAAGAGGGTCAAGTGCACGAAATCAGGTGGGTTAAAGACGTCTCGATTGGTAGCGTAGCCGAGAAGGGTCACCTGACCAGCAAACACGGCCCCAATGACCTCTCCCATCTCCAGCGACTCCAAAGAGGGCTCTGTCTTCGTCTCCCTGACGTGGATGGTGGCGGGCAAGACTACACCCTCCGAGACCATCTCACCATCGGCATTCAGAACGGGCAAACGCCGTCCGCTGCCCATCTCGTAGAACCCCACCTCAATCTTGTACTCGCCTGGCGGCGTGCCGGGTAGGGCCTCGATCTTGTGCTCATCCCGCACGTACTTGTCCAGGGGCCAGCGCGAGGTGGGAAAGTCCCCAGGGTTCAGCCGGTCGTCCTGCCCCCAGGTATGGACCTCCGGCCTGACCAAGTGCACGAAGACACTGTAGTTGTGGGACACCGGTTGAAGCGCCTTCCAGAAAAGCACCAAGGGGATTTCCTCGCCTGGCCGAGCGTTGGCCTCAGGGAGGTCATATCCCAGGAGGGCTATCTGGTTGTCAAAATTGGCTTTCAGGTCGTGCTGAGCACCTATCACATCCAGGCCTGTTGAAGTGACCCTGAACCAGGAATGGTGAGGGTCAATGAGCCCCACCTTTGCTCCGAAAAACAGGAGGGCCAGAGCACTCAGCACGGCAGCCCGGCGAGGCGAAAGGTGCTCCGGGCGAGCCCTCATGGTGCCTAGGCCTTTGCGCCAACTATAGACAGCGATTCCGCCAGCCGCAAATGCCCACCCAACGGAGGCCCAGTTGCCTATCGCTCGAGGCAACGTATCCTCGAAGCGCAGAAGCAGGGTGTGCTTGCCCTCTGGGATGTCCACGGTGATGAACCCCTCAGGCTCGCTGGGGACAATCCCCACGGGTTGATGGTCCAGATAAGCCCGCCAGCCGGGAAAGTAGAAGGTGAAGAAACGAGCTGTGAAGGGCTCGCTGGCTTCGAAAGAGAAAATGTCCTGGGTAGCACGGTGTTCCATTGTCCAGCCACGGCTACTGGCAGGCACTGAGCTTGGATCGAGCTTGTCTATTGGACCCGTAGACTCGTAGGAAGCGATCAGACTGAGCGAAGGCTCAGGTTGTGCCTTTACCCAAATGGGTAGATATTCCCCGGTCGCAGTGGTACCCAGGGCAATGCCCAACTGTGCGAACCTGATTATGTCCAGGGGAGAAGTTCCGCCAAAGGAAGACTCCCAAGGGCGAGGGTACATGTTGGGCAAACTGCTGACCAAGATTAGAGCGACGCCCACAACTACAGCAGGAAAGCCCAAGCCATGCCATCTCGTACCTTCGAAAAGCAGCGCTGTAGAACCGGCCAGGAAGGATACAGCCACAGCGGAGGGGCCTAAGAGTCGCCAGGGAAACTGAATGTATGGCATGAGCGGCACGCTCTCCCACACAAACTTGGAAGCAGGCAACATCAGGAAAACGAGAAACAAAGCAGCGACCTGAAAGAAGATGAGGGATCCCGATCGTTGACTAAACTTTATGAGAACAAAGACCGAAAGGCCAGCTAGAAGCCACTGGACCAAGCCTATGTTGTACAAGAACTTAGGATTTGTAGCTCCCAAATCCAGAACACGCGATGGAGACAGGAGCTCCTTCAATGTAAGAAAGTGCTGGTGAAAGTCGAAATGCCCTGGCCCAATCACTTTCTCGATCTGCACCCAGCCCCTCTCAGCAAAAACCGGCAACCAGAAGAAGGACGTAAGCCCCAACCCTAAAGTCAGGCAAAGGGCAACTTTGACCACCGCGTACTTTGCTCGGCTTGCCGCGAGCTGAAAAGCCAAGTAGGCCAGGAGAAAGCCCGTAAGACATAGGGCCATAACATTGTGAGTCACGATCACGCCAGCGAAAAGCAAAGCGCTGGCGACAAGACCTGTACTGAGCCCTTCGTCCCGCTCAGGGCGGGGCCCAGTCGAAGTACAAGTGTTCTTGCCTTCGCAGATGCGGTGCCCTGAGCCTTGTCCCGAGCTCTGTCGAAGGGCTGTCGAAGGGAGGCGTCGGAAGGCCCACAGGAGAGCGGGAAAGATAGCAAAACTGAAGCATTCGGCTAAATTGCCCCGCATGTAAGGGTCTATCAGCAATAGATAGGGAGAATAGACATAAGCCACCGCCGCCAAGATCCCAGGCAACGCTCCCAGCTCCTCCCTCGCGAAGACATACATTGATAGGCCACCCAACAGGCTGCTGAGCACGAAAACGGCCTTCACCGCTCGAATCACATCAAAACCAGGCAGCAAGTCAAACAGTTGAGCTAGGTAGTAAGTAAGCGGAGCGCAAAAACTGAAGATAGGGTAGCCATAGCCGTAATAGAAATCCGGGGCCCAACGAGGATAGAGGTTCCCCTCCCTCAAGATATGGCCAAGTTCAGCGGCTCGATAGACATGTAATTCAGCATCGGTGCTCCGTGGCAGGCTGGGCCGCGTGAGGAAGGGCAGCACGGCAAACACGGACAGCATCAGGACGATGGCCAGACCCAAGTCTATGAGGCAGCGGCTCCTTACTCCCTTCACGCCTTTGATCCCCCCTCCTCCTGAGCCAGCGCTGCGTCCACCAAAGTGACTAGATCGCGTATCTCTATCCCAATCTCCTGATCTAGCCTTGCATCATCCAGGGCGCACTTGAAATGAATCTGGCACTTGGCGCAGGCGGTGACCAATAGCTCGGCGCCGGTCGCCCTGGCTTCACGCAGGCGGTCCACCTGGATCTGTTTGTTGATGGCCCCACAATTAGTCCAACAATTGGTGCCACAGCACAGGGCATTCTTGCCACTATGGTTCATCTCCACCAGCTCCAGCCCCAGAGCACTTATGACCTGGCGCGGTTCCTCGTACACGCCCATGAAGCGTCCCAAGCGACACGGATCTTGATAGGTGACCTTCTTCCAGCTTCCAACTTCCAACTTCCAACTTCCAACCAACCTCTCCGCCAGAAGCTGTGAAATGTGCACAACCTCCATCCCTAGCGAGCCCACGTACTCAGGATAATCCACGCTGAGGGTGCGATAGCACTCAGGGCAGGCAGTGATGATGCGCTTAGCTCCCGTCGCCTGCAGCATAGCGACGTTCAGCTCGGCCAGCTTGCGGAAGTTGGTGACGTCCCCTTCCCACAGGAGGTCGTGGCCGCAACAGCGCTCGTTCTCCAAGATGATGGGCTCGATGCCCAGGCGGTTGAGCACCCTGACGGCGCTTTGGGCGATCTCCACCCCCTGGGCACCAATCTTTGTGAAGAGGACATCGTAATATGGCAGGCAGCCGACGAAATACACAATATCGGAGTTCGCAGTGTCCTGAGGCCCCTCCTGAGCTTGACGAAGAGCCTGCTGAAGGGTGCAAACCTTGAGATCTTCATCGAGCCACTTCAGGCGATTTTGCTTCAGATCAGGCGAAGCCATCATCCGCATCCAGGTTTGGATGGCTTCGCCGTGAGAGCAGAGCCCTTGCTCGCCCGCCCCCCGCGCCAAAGCCCGAAGGTCACGGATGAACTCCGCGTAATACACATCCGAGGGGCAGCGCTCCGAGCAGTGCTGGCAAGTGAGACAAGACCAGAGTAGCGCGTCGGTCAACAGCTCCTCTCCCTCACCCCACATGGCCCTCTCCACCGTCAGGCGAGGCGAGTAGGCTGGCTCCCGCCGTGAGATGGGACAGACCGAAGTGCACTTGCCACACTCCAGGCAGTAATAGGCTTTGGTGCTCTTGATTATCTGCTGAATGGCTTCCATGACCCCCCTCCCCGTCCCTTCCCCCTGGGAGGGGGAAGGGAGGACATGGCTGCTGGGCGCACGCTGGGGCGGCCCGACGTTCAAAGATCTCTCCAGCAAGTAGCCTGCCGATAGAACTCCGTCACTTTCTGGACGAACGCCTCCCCTTCCCCCGCTCCCACCCAATCCAACATCAATCGTTCGTCCTCAATTCCGAGGAGATGGGCGATGGCCCTGGTCTCTTTGAAAAGCTCCTCAGCCCGTTCGTTGCCGAACTCGTAGTAACACTCTCCAGGCGGGCAGCCAAGGAGCAAGACCCCGTCGGCTCCCAACTCGAACGCCTTGAGAATGAGGCCCGGATGCAACCGTCCCAGGCATATCACCCTGATGGGGCGCACGTTCGCCGGATAAGCCAATCGCTGAGAGCCGGCTGTCTCCAGCGCGCCGTAAGCACTCCAGTTACAAGTGAACACAACAACGCGAGGTTCCGTCTCAGCCATTGCTTCCTCCAAGAGCAGAACTCCTACAACCTACCAACTCAGCTAACATCGCTTCGATTTGTCTATCTGTGGAATAACCTGCCGTGATCGCTCCGGACGGACAGTGGGCGGCGCAGGTGCCGCAGCCCAGGCAGGCCGCCTCGTTCACCTGGGCGACCAAGACGCCCCGCCCGTTCTCGCGCACCCTGACAGCGTGGAACTCACAGATTTCCTGGCACGTGCCACAGGCCCGGCAGCGGGCGGAATCCACCTGGGCGACGATGGGCTCGACCACGGCCCACCCCTTACCCAGCAGAGCGGCAACCCTGGAGGCGACGGCCAAGCCCCAGACTTGTGGAGCGTGCCCATTGTCTGGATCACAGACGAAGACCCCCGGTCTTCCAACCTCCGGCTTCCAATCTCCAACTTCCAACTCCCCCTCTCCCCCAGGAGCCAGGACCATAGCCCCAACCCTCAACTCTCGCTCCCCACTCGATTCGGGCATGGCGGCGGTAAAGTAGCCCAAAGAGCCGCTCACAGCCAGAGGCGGCGCCTCACTCCGAAACACCCTGAACCCTTGGGCCTGTAATGCCCCGGCGCAGACCGTACCAGCCATCCCGTCCCCGACCACCAACACGCTTTCGTCGAGGGAAACGGTGCTCCTGGCCCTGGCCTCGTCTTGGCGCACTTTGGCGACGGCGGAGGCGATGAGGCTCCTGGCTTTAGCCGTGGCCCTATCCGGCTCGTCGGCGTGGACCCAGGCGCACTGCTCGCGGATGTTGACGAACTCAAAGCCAGTTTGGAGTTCAAAATGTTCTTTGCAGCGCACCCGCTGGTAGGTACAACTGTAGCAGACCTGGTCAAGGGAGCAGCAAGAGCAAGCGGCCAACACCACCCGGTCCAGGCCTGCCTCAACGATGGCACGCTGGATGGCAGCCGCCCCCTCCTCGTGGCAGGCGAAAGGCAGATCCTGAACGAGAACCACGTCAGGCAGAGCGCTCAAGTGCCCTTTCACCCCGTCAATGTCAATCACGTCGCCAATCTCGCCACCACAGCCACAGATGAAAACGCCAATTCTAGAGGGGACTGAGGCAAATGAGGGAAAGGAGGGGACTGGGGGAAATGTGCGATATGCAGCCAGGTCGGCCATAACCTTAGCAGCGGCAGCGGAGGCTCCCAACACGTCCTCAGGCCCGATCGAATACACGCCTTCTCCGCGCTGCTGCCTGCCATCCGCTAGAATTACCGCCGCAAAGTCCAGGCTCAGGCGCTTCCCTTGAGCGCTGTGGTCTATGGCCTGGGGTTGGCAAACCTTGACGCACTCCAAACACTCGGAGCAGACGGCGCAGGAGAGGCAGCGCTCAGCCTCGGCCATGGCCTCTCTCTCGCTGAAGCCCAGGTTGATCTCGGCGAAATC
>JAUWYT010000321.1 GCA_030615705.1 Chloroflexota bacterium | reverse complement strand
GTGAGGAGATGTACGACCCTGACACGGATCAGAAGAACATAGCTGACGTCATCGTGGCCAAACACCGCAACGGCCCCACTGGTAAAATCCCATTGTTTTTTCAGAAAGAACTGGCTCAGTTCCACGAGTTAGAATTTGTTCATGAAGAACTAGGACCCTGAACGCGTAGCCGATGGCATGAGATACAATCAGGATGCTGAGAAGTCAGGTATCCTGGCATTCGCTATTGAGGCGATGAAAGGCTTTTCTGGTTTTCCTGGTGGCAAGGTGCACTTCACCCCCTTGCCTAATCTGTTCTTTAGCAAGCTCCTGCCGGCCATAGATGACCTGGCCGAGCTGAAGGTGACTTTGCACATCTTCTGGCTGCTGCATCAGAAGAAGGGCTATCCTCGATACGTGAGCCGACGAGAACTAGAGGCCGATGAAGTGCTGCTGGGGGGACTTAGAGGGACGGGACAGAAGCCTGAGGAGCGCCTAGGGCAGGCTTTGGAGCGAGCCGTGGCCCGGGGCACCCTCCTCCACGTGACGGCCCTTCGGCGGGGCTCAGGACAAGCCCAGCAGGGTGATGAGCGGGACGATTGGTATTTCATGAACACCGACGTTGGCCGGAGGACAGTGGAAAAGATCCGCCGCGGAGAATTGGAGCTCGAGGCAGCGGTCTCGCCCGGCGAGGTGCGCCTGGAGGTAGAACGGCCCAACATCTTCGTCCTCTACGAACAGAACATCGCCCTGCTCACGCCCCTCATCGCCGAGGAGCTCAGGGACGCAGAGAAAACTTACCCCGCTGACTGGATCGAGGAGGCTTTCAGGATAGCCATGGAGCACAATGCTCGCCGTTGGCGTTACGTGCGCAGCATTCTGGAGCGCTGGGCAGCCGAAGGGAAGAACAGTGGAAGGGAAAAGCGAGGTCGACGTTGGTACACTAAAGAAGAATATGAGAAATTCATCAGGCAATGATAGAGTCTGCCCCATCTGCAAAGGGGCTGGATACCTGGCCAAGGATGTGCCCGTTGGCCACCCCGATTTCGGCAAGCTCTATCCCTGCCAGTGCAAGATCGAGGAATTGGAGGCCAAGCGCCTCTTGGACTTGCAGGACTTGAGCCAGTTGGGCGCGCTTTCCCGCATGACCTTTCAGAGCTTTAAGTCTGAGGGCGTCGGGCTCAACACCCAGAAGCGAGAGAACCTCCGGCGAGCTTACGAGCGGGCTAAACACTTCGCCGAGGAATCGGTAGGGTGGTTGGTTCTCAAAGGGGGTTATGGCTGCGGTAAAACCCACTTAGCAGCGGCCATATCCAACTACCGCATCGCTAATGGCCAGCCTGTTCTCTTCGTCGTGGTGCCCGATCTCCTTGACCACCTGCGGGCCACCTATGCCCCCACCAGCGAGGTCTCCTATGATGAGCGCTTCGAGGAAGTGCGCACTGCTCCCCTGCTGATCCTCGACGATCTAGGCACCCAGAGTTCCACCCCCTGGGCCCAGGAAAAACTCTATCAGATACTAAACTATCGCTACAATGCCCGGCTGCCCACAGTGATCACCACTAATCGCGAGTTGGAGGAGATTGATCTGCGGCTTCGCTCACGGCTGGTGGACCCTGACCTAACGGAAATCGTAGGCATTATAGCGCCCGACTTTCGTGGCAGCAGCACCGATCGGGGCCAATCAGAGCTTTCCAGTCTCTCCCTCCACGCTGATAAGACCTTCGAGAGCTTCGACTTGCGCACTCACGAACTCCCCGCCAAGGAGAGAGAAAGTCTCAAGCGAGCTTTCCTCAACGCCAAGGATTACGCCAAGAATGCCGAAAACTGGCTGGTCTTCACCGGCCCCTATGGTTGCGGCAAGACCCACCTGGCGGCAGCTATCGCCAACTATAGGGTCGAAACCGGTTACCCAGCCCTCTTCGAGGTCGTTCCAGACCTCCTCGACCACCTGAGGGCTACTTTCAGCCCTCAAAGCCAGATCTCCTACGACAAGCGCTTCGAGGAGATCCGCACCGCCCCCTTGCTTATCCTCGACGACTTGGGTACCCAATCTGCCACTCCCTGGGCTCGGGAGAAGCTCTTCCAGCTACTCAACTACCGATACAACGGCCGTCTGCCAACTGTCATTACCCTGGCTGAGGAATCAGAAGTAGACGGATGGCTGAAAAGTCGTATATTTGATGTCTCTCGCTGCAGTGTCTTCGATGTTCTTGCCCCCAGTTATCGAAGCGACGAGCGGCCTCAAAAGCGCCGGAGCCGCCGTCGTAGAGGTTAGACACAGTAATGCCGTTCGGATAGGAGAGCCTCTTACCCGAACGGCATTTGGGTCAGACAGGAGCTTTGCACTTACTGCCGTGGTATCTTCACTGTGAAGGTGGTGTCACCTGGCTGGCTCTTAACCTCGAACTGAGCACCACAGGGGCTCAGGAGCTGACAACAACTGTGCAGCCCCAACCCTGTCCCCGTGTAGGCTCCCCCACTGATGGGCTTGGTGGTGAAGAAGGGCTCGAAAAGGTGGGGGATGTTTTCCGGTGGGATACCT